>CAJOJJ010000031.1:0-2966 GCA_905234925.1 uncultured Endomicrobiia bacterium | reverse complement strand
GAGCCGATCCACCGTAAAATCCTGCGTCGGATCCAGAACGATATGATTTCCGTTTACATCCAGAACGAAATCACCGTTGTTATTGACCAGCTCGCCGTTCACATTCAGCTTAAACGCGCCGTCTCTCGTATATTTTACCGAGGTTTCCCCCGCCTTGTTCGTAAACTCAATGGTAAAGAAGCCCTTGCCCGAAAGCGCCATATCGAAGGTATTTCCCGTCTCATGGAAGGGTCCCTGGTCGTAATCGGTATAGGTCTCACCGAGCTTGACACCCATATTCATAATCCCCAGACGCCTTGCCGTAAGCGGCTCCGAGGTATCCTTGATCTTCAGGGCCAGAACGTCGGAAAAGGCCTCTGAGGTCGTTCCCTCCTTCTTATAGCCGGTGGTCGAAGCATTCGCCAGGTTATTCGAAAGCGCGTCAACCCGTCTCTGCTCGTTCACCATTCCCGTACAGGCAATATACAGACCCTTCAGCATACGTTTTTTCCCTTTCTACTCGATCTCGCCGTTGTACTCGGCAAGGAACTCTACAAACTTTCCGGTTCCGATGGCAACCGCCGTCATCGGATCCTCCGCCGTTACCGTATTGATACCCGTCTTATAGGCGATCAGATCCTCAAGTCCCCGTAACAGACTTCCGCCGCCCGTCAGAACGATTCCCCGGTCCGCGATATCTGCCGCAAGCTCCGGCGGAGTCCGCTCCAGAACGCTGTGGATCGCCTCTACGATCTGGGAAGCCGTTTCTCTGAGGGCCTCCTCCGTATCCTCCGAGGAAACCTTAACGGTTCTCGGAAGTCCGGTAACCAGATTCCTTCCCTTTACCTCCAGGTAATCTACCTCCGGCAGCTTATAGGCCGTTCCGATCTTTATCTTGATCTCCTCCGCGGTTCTCTCACCGATGAGAAGATTATGCTTCTTTCTCATATACCGGACAATGGCTTCATCGAAATCATCTCCGGCTACCTTGATCGAGGTACTGACGACCGTTCCCCCTAAGGAGATCACCGCGATATCCGACGTTCCTCCGCCGATATCCACGATCATATTTCCGCAGGGCTTTCCGATATCGATTCCGGCTCCGATGGCTGCCGCGATAGGCTCCTCAATGATCGCGACCTCTCTGGCTCCCGCCTGGTACGTCGCGTCCTCAACGGCCTTCTTCTCAACCTCGGTAACTCCGCTGGGTACGCAGACGCTGATCCGGGGCTTTCGGAAGGTCTTCTTCCCCATAGCCTTCTGCATGAAATACTTCAGCATTTTTTCGGTTACCGTATAATCCGAGATAACGCCCTGCCTGAGCGGCCTTACCGCTACGATATTTCCCGGCGTCCGCCCTAACATCAGCCTTGCTTCCTCGCCGATGGCCTTGATTTTATTCGTATCGCGATCGAAGGCCACCACGCTCGGCTCCTTCAATACAACGCCCTTTCCCCTGATATAAACAAGGATACTCGCAGTCCCCAGATCGATCCCTATATCCGTGTAAAGCATTTTCTTCCCCCTAATCTATAAAAAATCCATTCGAATTTGATTTACATAACATTCCGAGAGTAATTATAACGCAAACATTTTGCTATGCAAAGGGGGATATTAAAAATATTACTGTTTTTTTATATATTGGATATCGGCAGGATTTCGCAAAGCTTTAGTATTATTTTAACATCTGTCCTATATAATACCCGGTATAGGACTTCTTGGACTTAGCAACCTGCTCCGGGGTCCCCTTGGCGACCAGCCTTCCGCCGCGCTCGCCCCCCTCCGGGCCAAGATCGATGATATAGTCCGCCGTCTTGATAACGTCCAGATTATGCTCGATGACTACCACCGTATTTCCGCCCTCGGTCAGCCTCTGCAAAATATCGATCAGCTTGTGGATATCCGCGAAATGCAGGCCCGTCGTCGGCTCGTCCAGAATATAGATGGTCTTTCCGGTACTTCTTCTGCAAAGCTCCGTCGCTAACTTGATCCGCTGCGCCTCCCCTCCGGAAAGCGTCGTCGACGGCTGCCCCAGTTTAATATAGGAAAGACCTACATCGTAGAGAGTCTTGATCTTATCCCGGATCTTTGGAATATTCTCAAAGTAGGGCACCGCCTCCTCTACGGTCATATCCAGAACATCCGCGATATTCCTGTCCTTGTACCGGACCTCAAGGGTTTCCCTGTTATAGCGCTTCCCGTGGCAGACCTCGCAGGGAACGTAGACATCCGGCAGAAAGTGCATCTCGATCTTAATAATTCCGTCCCCGGAGCAGGCCTCACAGCGCCCGCCCTTGACATTGAAGGAGAACCGTCCCTTGCTGTAGCCCCGGGCTCTCGCCTCCGCTGTCGACGCGAAAAGATCCCTGATATCGTCAAAAACCCCGGTATAGGTCGCGGGATTTGACCTGGGGGAGCGGCCGATGGGAGACTGGTCGATATCAATTACCTTATCCAACTGCTCTGTCCCAGAAATCGATTTATGCTTTCCCGCGATCGTACTGGCCCGGTTCAGCTTTCTCGCCAGGGCTTTGTATACAATTTCGTTGATCAACGAGCTCTTCCCCGACCCCGAAACGCCGGTTACGCAGGTAAATACCCCCAGCGGAATATCGACATCGATCCCCTTTAAATTGTTCTCCGCCGCGCCCTTGATCGAAAGGAAGCCCTTGGGTTTTCTCCGTTTTTCGGGAATCGGGATAAAACGCTTGCCTGAAAGATACTGCCCTGTAATCGAATCAGGATTGTCGATAATATCCTGCACCGAGCCCTCAGCAACTATATTTCCACCGTTCGTGCCCGCTCCCGGCCCGATATCAATGAGATAATCCGCCGCCCGCATGGTATCCTCGTCGTGCTAAACAACAATCAGGGAATTCCCCATATCCCTAAGATTTTTGAGTGCCCCCAGAAGCTTGTCTTTATCCCTCTGATGCAGGCCGATGCTCGGTTCATCGAGAATATAGGCTACGCCGACAAGTCCCGAG
>CAJOJJ010000030.1 GCA_905234925.1 uncultured Endomicrobiia bacterium | reverse complement strand
AAACTCAACGATGACGGTGATTTAGCTGAAGCATTAATGAAGATGTTGATGGAAGCTCTCGGTTTGAAATTCAATTCCGAAACGGGAAGTTTTGGTAAGAATGCTTCTTCAAAACAAGGAACAAAGACTGATCAAAAATTGGCAGCTGCACAGTGGTTATTGGATAACAATGTTTCATTAGATAATTTTGCAGCATTCAATACATTAGGCTCAGCTTATGGTTTCAATGCAGCGGATCTCGGAGAAACAACAGTTATGGATATTTTGCACGCAAATTACGACGAAAATATTGTTGCTAATATGAAAAATCTTAAAACAGCTGTTCCAAGTGCAGTAGCAATGAAATTGATAGAAACTTTAGGTGTTGATACGGAAGGAAAAGCAGATGCAACAAAGATACAAGCAGCATTGCCCAATATCAGTTCTAAATTAGCAGATAGATTGGCTCAACAATATAATGCATTTAATGCATTGCAACAGAGAATAGCAGAACAGTTATATTCAAAACCATTGTCTGCAGCAGAAAAACTTTCTATAAAAGAGAAAGAATTTGAATATGAGCATGCAAAAGGAGTTAAGACTTTGTCCGACATTGGAAGATTTACTGTTGGTACAATTGGCTATATGTTCTTAAAAGCTCCTTTTGTAAGTATTCTCGGTAAAGCTTTTGGCGCAAAGAGCAGTTCTGTCCCAAGCTGGAAAGTTCCAAGCTTAACAAGTGCATTGCCTCAGGCTCTTGCAGTAGGAACGGTAAATGCTGTCTCCGGTGCATTAAGAGGATTAGGTGCAGCTGTTAAAGGTAAAGTAATTTCAGATAAAGATAATGACAATAGCATGAATTTAAGTGCTGCAGGAAATGTAATTGCAGCAGGTATGACGGTAGGTTCTGCAATAAAACAGGCATTTACTAACGGTATTACTATACCGAGACAAGCTAAGAAGCTCAACGCTCTTGTCAATCCTTCGCTTGCAGATGTAGAGCAGATAGACGAAATACCTGTATTAAGAGAACAGGCAAAAGAGGCCGGTTATTATAATAATCAGCTAGAAGCAATAGAAGCAGAAAATAAACTTGCCACAATACCTGCAGAAATCAAAGCTGCGATGGCACAGGCAGGAATACCGATAACTGCAAATACCGATACTGCGATAGAAAATATGGTTGGTTTCTTGGAAGGCTTAAGTGCAAGTGAAGCAAAAGCAGTCAGAAAAGAATTGCACTTAACTGATATCAACAGATTTGCAGATATGCCTAAGATAATATCGGATCTTGCAGATAAAGGAATAATAGAGTTGAGTGCTAAAGATAAATTTGTACTTGCAGGTATGCTTGAAAAAGATAATAATGGAAATGTTAAGAGAGATGAAAACGGAGCAATGACAGTTAATAACGGAGAAATTAATGTTGGCAATATAAGAACGATGATGGCAGCAGCAAGAAGCACGGAATTCTCTACGGAGATTCCGACGGATGAAGAGATACTTGAAACGGCATTCGGTATGTTGTATCCTGCAGCTGATGCAAAAGAATTGGCATCAAGATACAATTATGTAATGGATAATATGGAATTTGATGTTGTTGAAAGTATGCCGTTATCAGTAATAGCAAACGATGATAATTTTGAAATTATCGATGGTAAAGTAACTGGAGTAAGCGAAAACTTTACGAAGAAATATAATGAACTTCTTAATGCAACGACATACAGAGAGATAACGAACTTGAGAGATAATGTAGCAAATTATGAAGAACTTATGACGATACTTGCCGATAAAGGATTAAATTATAAAGATGTGAAAGCTGAGTATCAGAGATTTGCTGACGAAGTTGGCGATAACGAAAGAGCTTTAGAGATACTGAATATAGAAGCTTCAGGCAAGAAGTTGAAGAATATGACGGATAAAGAGAAATCCGCACTTGAAGTATATACCAAAGTGTTTGAATCAGTAGGAATAGAGAAACCTGCAGAAGCGGCATATAAGGCTGCAGTTGTAGAAACAGCGACGAGTGATATGCTCAAAGACGACTCTACGAAGAAATTTGATAAAGACTTGTCAGCAAGAGGAATTGATTACAGGACAGTACAATCAAGTTATGATAAAGTTGTTGCAAAACTTACCGAAGCATTGACTAATAGCGGAGTGTCTGAAGCAGCAGCGAAAGTACAGGCGGTAAGACTTGCAGATACATTTACATTGGAAGACCTTAACGACAATAATTTTGCTGCACAGCTTAACAATGCAATAGATAAAGGTTTGATAAAGATAGACGGCAACACTATGACAAGAGGAACAGTAGCAGCAAAAGTAAAACAGATTACCGACGAAGATTTGAGCAAAGCGAAAATGACGGTTGACGGCATCAGCACATTGCTTAATATGGCAGAACTTGACATAGAGACGATAAAGAAAAATCAGAAAGCGGTTTCCGACTGGAAGAAAGAATCTCAATTGTATAAAGAGTTTGGCGATAGTATAAGATTTATCGTACCGTTCAGTATGGGAACGTTGAACACAACAACATTCAAGAACGATAATTTAAATAAATCTTTCACGCAGATAGCTAAGGAACATTTTGAAAATATGACATTTATCGATTATACGCAGGAAGATATATCAACATTATCAGACAGGCAGAAACAGCGTTTCTTCAGCTTGTTGGATATGAACTATAAAGCAATAAATGAAAATTACGGTAAACTTGCAAATATAATATTGGATAAACCTGAAATAAAAGCAGCAGCAAGTACCGAAGTAGAAGTAAGCTTGGCAGACAGAGCTGCAACCGAAAAGGAAAAAGAAAATGCCGTAGTTGATAAAGTAATAAGTGCAGCAGATAAATTTATCGGCAGTGCAACATTGGCACAGCTTGGTAACAGCGAGTATGCTTCAATAGTAGAGACATTGATAACAAGAGGAGTAATTGCACCGGAAGATATCTTGAGCGGAAAGGCGATAAGTGAGGCAGTAGCGGAAAAGAGCATTGGAGAAGTAAGAGCCTCAGTCGGCAGCAACAAGTTCTCAAATGCAATGAAAGCTCTTGACTTGGAAGCAGTAGCAACAAGAGTAAGTGCAATGGAAGAAAAATATACATCCGACTTTGAAAAGGTAGCAATCAGTGAATTGACGATAGGCGAACTTGATAACAGCAAACAGCAAACAATAATGCAGCAGATGAGAAGTATGGGTATGCCGGAACAATATATATCGCGTAGTCAGGGCGAAGTTAAGACAGATGAACAGTTGATAACAGCAAAGAAAGCAGAGCTTAAAGAGACGATGACAATTAATGAAGCAGAAAAACTTGTTGTTAGAGAAGGTTTATCACCTGCATATAACAGGAATGCTATAGAGTCAGCAGTAGTCAGTGTAGTAACGGAAGCAAATAAGGGAGACCATATATACGGATACGCACTGTACAGCAGAGTAAAAGAACAATTAACGACAGAAGGAATAAGAGGAGAAGCGATAGACGATATGCCGATAGCAAGTGTAATAGACAATGATAATATAGTCAAAGAAGCAAAAGATTTGAAGAAAATTGGTATATCTGTAGAAAATGTTCCGACGATACTTGCAAAAGGTGAAACAAATAGAACTGTTGCTGATACACTGAAAGCAATGACATTGGCAGAATTTGAAACACTTACAGAGACAATGACGGAAGAACAGAAGACAGACTTGTATAAATATTTGGGTGAAGATAAAAATAAGATAGAAACAATCAAGATACCTGAGATAAAAGCTAAAGTTACAACTCCGGAAACGTTTGTAGCACAAGTATTAACGATGGAAGATATCTTTACTAATGGAACAGCAGGTTCTTCTGAAAATATAGCAAAAATGACAGATAAGAAAGTGGAACATAAATTCTATGAAAAAGTAACGGTAGGACAGTATCAGGCGATGAGTGAAGAACAGAAAGCTGAATACGGAATCGATATGGAAGCAATAGAGACGAGAATTGCCGAACTTACAACAGGTGATGTTTCTGCAATAAATAAATATATCGTAAGTGATATCAGCTTGCAGGATATATTGACAGGAAATAATGCTGAAAGAAGAATAAATGCGGTATTGAAAGATACCGGTGCTGTAGCAAGATATTATGATAATATGCCGACGGAAGAATTTATAGTCGATATAAACTTGAAGTTGAACAACGGAAGATTGAGAAGTGAAGATACGAAAGAGGCAAAAGTTGCTAAAGCAATACTTGGCGAAGAAGGATACAGGAACTTAGCAATCAACTATAACAACTTAAGCAGAGAATCTAGGTTCGGCGAAGAGGCAAAACAAGTATCGGTAGAAGTAATGAAGTTAGATCAGAGTGAAGCATATAATGCAATAAGAGCAGTAGCAGGAACGTCTTCCGACGGTAAAGTTAACCGCTTGGCAAAAGGAAGTGCAAAAGATGTTGTTAAGATAGAACCGAAAGCAGAGCAAACCGTTGAACAAGTTGTTGAGCAGGTTATTGAACAGCCTGTAGCACAACCGCAAGCACAACAGATAACGTCTGCACAGGCAGCAGCAGAAACAGCAGGGACAGTAACAATGGTACAACCTTTGACGGAAGCATCCACACAGCCTATTGTTGAAGAAGTTGCACAAGGTGCAGTATCGCTGTTCACGGAGATAGCACAGAAAGTCAGTGATCGTATCGATACGACGGTTGATAATGATACAATAGAGGCGGCAGTATCCAACTGTGCAATAGTTGTAATGAGTTCAATGGGAGTAAATACGGACGCAATAGCAGACTTTGTTGCAGCAAGAATGGGAGCAGAGAAAGAAGAAACGACAGTAACAAGAATAGAAGATTTGAAAGTCGCAGGAACAGATTCTGCAATAGAAGTAACAATAGGTGAAATGATGACCGAGCTTGGAGCAACAATGACGAAACCTACGGTAGTTTATGCAGAAAATATGGCAGAAGTTAATGTTCCGAAAGGCGGTATGATAGCATTGAAGGATGCAAGTCATGTTGTCAAGATAGACAGTATTGATAAGAAGAGCGGAACGATAACATACAAAGAATACGATGCAAATATTAAAGACACCGTTCAAAAGACTGCATCGGCTGAAGAGTTTACGGGAGTAGTGATAGTACCTGCAACGTCGGCAAGAAACAAAGGACTAAATGCAATAACGGCATCAATTAATAAAGTTTGTGAAGCATTGGATGTCGACAGAGACAGTATAAAAGGTAAAGACAACAATGCGGTAAGAGAGATACTGAGTGCGACAGTTAACGGAGTAACTAAACCGCAAGAACTTAAAGATGCAGTAGCAGCTGTACTTGCAATATACGAAAATTCCGACGAGATGGCACAGGCAATAGGCTTTAACAATATTGCGGAAGTTACAACATCTACACCTGAAAATATAACGGAAATGTATATCAAACAGGCAGCAGAAATACTTAATATGGACGATGTTGATATAAGAGACAGACAGGCATCAATTGAAATCTTGTCGGTAGTAAGGGATATGATGATAATGGCAAATCAGAATGAAACTTTGATTGAATTATTGGATAATGTAACCGATCCTGAAAAGATAATGAGTTACCTTGTAGTAAGTAAAGCAGTTAATCAGAATGTGATAACATCTTCGATAAAAGATACTGTTTCAAACGGTAAGAATGATGGTGATGAAACATTTGAAATAGATGTAGCAAAACTGCAGAAAGCCGTAACCGAAAAGATATCGTTTGTGAAAGAAGATTTGATGAAAGATTTGGGAGCCTTGTTGGCAGACGGCAGAGGTGCTGCAAAGGATTATATGCCTGCGGCACTGATGAAGCTTTCCAACATTCATGCAATTGCAGCTTCTGCATAAACAATATAAAACAAAAAAGACTTGGAGAAAATCCAAGTCTTTTTTGTTTTACTGCAATTTTTCTCTTGATAAATTTTTTTAGTTTTTGTACAATATTGCATTGTTAAGTTTGATTGCCCGATGGTGTAATTGGTAACACGTCTGTCTCTGGAACAGAAAAGTCCTGGTTCGAGCCCAGGTCGGGCAGTTTGAAAAAAAATAAAAAAGCACTCTTTCCGAGTGCATTTTTTTATAACAAACACTCAGCTTTCCGGCTGAAAACGCAAAGCGTTTGGTTCAGTTGGTAAATTGCGAAGCAAAATTTTAAAGGAGGGGGAAGATGGTTAAAGGTTTTTTGGATGAATTTAAAAAGTTCATATCCAGAGGAAATGTTGTGGATATGGCAGTCGGTATCATTATAGGAGCTGCATTTACAAAAATTGTAAATTCTTTGGTTACGGACATAATAATGCCGCCCTTAGGCATACTGCTTGGAAATATAGATTTCAGTAATTGGTTTATTGTTTTGAAAGACGGTGCCGAAGTTGCCGCACCTTATGCTTCAATTGAAGCTGCAAAAACTGCAGGTGCAGTAACGTTAAATGTTGGTTTTTTTATTGACAGTATATTCTCTTTCCTGATAGTCGCTCTTGCAATATTTTCTTTATTGAAGGTCGTTAATAAATTAAAAGATAATCCGAAACCGGAAGCACCTGCAGCACCGACAACGAAAACTTGTCCTCATTGCTTTTCCGAGATAAATATCAAAGCTACTAAATGTCCTCACTGTACGTCAGACATTAAATAAAAAATATGAAAAAACTGAAATATTGATTATGCTTTTGAATTCCCGAGACTTACGGCTCGGGAATTTTTCGTTTCTGTCTCCTCAAAAAACATTCTGTATTTTTTTGTCAGCTATTTTTCCGTTGACAAATTTTTTTAGTTATGTTATACTATGCAAATCATTAATTTAAGTTATGCCGTAAAATGTCGTATATGCCGACGTAGCTCAGTTGGTAGAGCAATGGTTTTGTAAACCATCGGTCGGAGGTTCAAGTCCTCTCGTCGGCTTTCTCTTCAGCAAAAGGAACTCTATGAAAAGAAGAATGTTTTTCGGATTAAACTTCAAAGTCATCATAGCAATCTCCTTAGTAATCGTATTGACGTCCGTAATATTGTCGTGGTTTTTTGTTGCCAGCCAAACTCTTGTCCTTAGGGGTTCTGTTGAAAACAAAGCTGTTATTTTGGCAAGTTCTCTTGCTACTTCCGGCGAATACGGTGTAATTACTTCCAGCAAAGAATTTTTATCCCATCTTACAAGAAATACTATTAAAGAAGAAGATGTCCTTTATGCCGTAATTTATGATTCCAACGGTATTCCTTTAGCCGTAGAGACCGTCGCCAATGAAGGTATCAGAACGGAAGTTTTCTCAAATTCAATTGATTCCGTAGCGATATTAAACTTGGAAAGAAGTAAAATTCAAAAAACTTCTCACAACATAAATAACGTCGGCGAAATTATGGATATAATGGTTCCTATTGTTTCCTATGAGAATATTCCCGGTGTAAAGAATGCTAGATACGACAGAGAAAGTGTCGTCGGTGCTGTTCGTATAGGAATGGCACTTGACAGAGTCAACTATCAAATAGATAAGATGACCAGATCCATTGTCATATTGACGTTTATAGTTATTTTTGCGGGTATAATAATTTCGTTCTTTTTGGTTAGGGTTATACTTACGCCTATCAGAGAACTTGCACAGGGAACCAGAAAAATTGCCGCAGGTAATTTAAGTTACAGAGTTTCAATACATTCCAATGACGAATTTAGGGAACTTGCCCGGTCGTTCAACTCTATGGCAAGCGATATGGAAGCACATATAAAAGAACTTAATAAAGAGAAAAAAGAGTTGTTAAGTCTTAAGATTGCTTTCGAACAGAGAAGTTACGAATTGGAAGAAACTCTCGATAAGGTTCAGAGCATGCAGCAGGATTTAATAAAGTCCGAAAAGTTTGCTACCATCGGTAGGCTGGCATCTTCCGTCGCACACGAATTAAGAAATCCTTTGGCTGCAATTAAAAATATATCGTATTTCTTATCGAAGATGAATATTTTTAATGATCCTGATGCCATACGAAAAATAAAAGAGTCTTCTGAAGAGTCGGAAAAAATATCCAAAACACTTGCCAGATCAAATCAAATGATAGGTATGTTATCAGAGGAAGTTTTGAGAGCCAATAAGATTATTACGGATTTGTTGGATTATTCCAGAACGAAAAAATTAAATAAACTTTCCATTGATATCGTTCCGTTTATAAATAAGGTTATTCCTGCGGTGGTTATGCCTGAAAACGTAAAAGTTGTTACCGATTTGGAACCTTATACCGTTGTTATGGATCCTGATAAAATAACGCAGGTTGTAATAAACCTTATTACAAATGCCAAAGATGCAATGCCTGTCGATAAAAAAGACGGCGTTATAAAAGTTTCTACGCGTAAAACCGATAAAGCATATCAAATTCTCGTCGAAGATAATGCCTGCGGTATGAGCGAAGATACGGTAAAACATTTGTTTGAACCGTTGTTTACCACCAAGCTTAAAGGTATAGGGCTTGGGCTTCCCATCGTTAAAGAAATTATTGATGCACATCAGGGAAAAATTCTTGTGTCAAGTACAAAAGATGTAGGTACTACGTTTACAGTAGAGTTGCCTTTATAATATAGAAAGGAGTTTATCGGTATGAATGAGAATTTAAAAATTTTAATTGTTGATGATGAAGATTCCTTAAGAATGTCTCTTGCCAGTATTTTGGAACTGGAAGGTTATGAGGTCAGAGATGCGGAAAACGGTTATAAAGCCATAGAACTTGCCAAACAGGAAGATTTTGATATAGTTTTTTCGGATATAAGAATGCCGGGTATGGACGGTACGACAGCGTTTAAAGAAATAAAAAAAATAAAACCAGATATTATAGGTGTTATGATGACGGCGTATGCTCTCAACGATTTGATAGTTGAGGCTCTGAATTCCGGAGCATTTGCGTGCTTAAGCAAACCGTTTGAAATTGATGCCGCTCTTGCAATGATAAAGGATATAGTCAACAGACCTTTCGCCGTTGTAGTCGATAAAGATTCTAAAGCAGGTGTAACATTTGTAAATTCTTTAAAAGACTGCGGTTTAAAAGTTACCGCCTGTAACGATATGGATAAGTTGGAATTTCTCGGCAAACACAGACCCGATATTTTGATACTTGAATCGGTAAATGAAGATGTTCAAACATTAAATATTCTCGGCAAAATTATAAAACTCGTCGGTACTCTTCCGGAAACAATCTTGGTTACAAATAAAGAAAATCAACATTTGATATCGGAAGCCAAAAAACTCGGAGTAAATAATTTTATAGATGCACCTTTGATGACGGCACAGGTTTTTGATATTTTGGGAAAGGATAAGAGAAAACTTAATGTAGCATTAATAGACGACGATTCTGAGGAGTTTGATAATTTAAAGAAAGAACTCATTGAAAAAGGTTTTCACGTTATCGTGTATTCCAGTCACGAAAAACTTTTGGAAGAAATAAAAAATACGTTTTTTGATATTGCACTTATAGATGCACAGGTAGAAACCAACATTTGCGATATTCAGGATAAAATAAAGAAAGCTCTTCCCAATGCCGGTGTTATTTATATTTTAAACGATGATGCCAACTCACAGACGGTTAAAGAAAAGGGCTTTTTCTATATAAATAAGCCTTTTGAAATAGACGATGTAATAGGTTTAATAAATAAAATTTTGGGGAAATAAAAATGAGCGAAAAAACTTATACTTTAACCAAAAAAGAATTGAATTCCGAGAAAAATAAATGTATCGCAAGGTTTGCATCAATTGCCTCTCACGATTTAAAAAATGTTGTTGCAGGGCTCTCCAATATTTCTTATTTTTTTAATAAATCTTTCAAAGCGGAGACCCCCACTCAGGAAAAAATGCTCAGTCTTCTTTCAAGTGAAGTAACTACTCTTAATAACAGAATTTCCGAGTTGTTGGATATGACCAGAGTAAAACAGTTAAAAAAAGAAAATTGTGATTTGAAAGAGCCTCTTCAAAAAGCTTTGGATGATTCTAAAATTGAAGGTATTACTTTTGATGCAAATTTGCAGTCGGTAAAAATATACGGCGATACCGAAAAACTTTCACAGGTGTTTTTCAATATTATCAAAAATGCAAAAGATGCTTTAGATAATACCGGCACGGTAAAAATAGACGTTTCCGTTGAAGGAAATTTTGTCTCTGTTAAGGTTGCCGATACGGGAAAAGGTATGGATGAAGAAACGCTTGACCAGTGTTTTGACCCTATGTTTTCCACTAAAACGGCAAAGGCCGTAGGTATGGGGTTGACAGTTGTACAGCAGATTGTTGAAATGCATAACGGAACGGTTAAAATTACCTCCGCCCCGTCTCAAGGCACTACGGTAACAGTTGTACTGCCTATATTAAAGGATTAATCTTCTAACAAAAAAACAGCAAATTTTGGACTACAATATCGAAACTCGCAAACTTGTGTACCCCTTACGGATATGTACACCGCGTTTGCGAGTTTCATCATTTCGTCACAAACTTTGCAGTTTTTTCTGTGTCCTTACATTTATTGATTTACTTAGATTTTTCTTTTTTTGTCATTCCGAATGTCTCTGTCGGGAATCTATGGTATAAAAATACCGAAATTGCTAATTGTTGTTGCCGTTTTCCGTTTTTACAAAAGCTGCACTTTTGTAACTTTTTTTTATCTTCCAATCTTTTGATAAAATGTAGTTCTTACTTTCTCCGTCCGCCAGCCAGTCGATAACTTGGTTTATGTTGACGGCTCTTTTTTTGTCCGGAATAATTTCTTTTAATATTTTATACTGTAGTATCGTATCTTGTCTGTTGAACGCCTTTGAATTGATTGATATTTTATTTTTAGTTGTTTTTACATTTTTTGAGATAAAAGAATTTATCTTCTTTTTAAAATATGCGTTTTCGTTTTTTACTATCGTCGACAGATTATAGAAGTGTTCAATAAACAACGGATTTATTTTTTTTAATTCGGGAATAATATTCAATCGTATTTTGTTTCTGGTATAGTCGCACTTAAAGTTGCTTTTATCGGTACAAAATTTTATTCCTTTTTCTTTTACGTAAGTATCAATCATATCTCTGGATATCGAAAGAACAGGCCTTATTATCGACAGATTTTTATTTATTTTCCTTATTACCGGAATTCCGCTTAACCCCTCGGTTCCCGTTCCTCGTAACATCCACATCAGTATCGTTTCGGCATTATCGTTCATATTGTGTGCGGTAGCGATTTTATTGCATTTGTATTCTTTTGCCGTTTTTTCCAGTTCCGCATACCGCAGCTGACGCCCTGCCGTTTCCGTAGAAATATTTTTTTCTTTGGCATATTCTTTTGTATTCAAACTTTTTAATACACATTCTATCTTCAGACTGTCGGCAAATTTTTTAACAATTTCAGCTTCTTTGACGGATTCTTTTCTCAGATTGTGATTAAAGTTTACTATAACCAAGTCAATATTTACGGTTTTCTTTAACATTGTAAACAATTTTGCCATAGCCATAGAGTCTGCTCCGCCGGAAACGGCCAGCAGAATTTTGTCTCCTTGGCAGGCAAGCTTATTATCAAAAATATTTTTTCTAAATCTTTCCCAAATAACCATTATCTTTCCTTTTATTTTTGTCGTTGCCGTTAAGTCCGTCATTGCGAGCCGACAAAGTTTTTAATTGTCGTTTATTATTAAACTTATAACCTTATAAACTCATAACCTGCCGTTCTCAGCTTCTCAGCTAAAAAATCGCTTTGCGATTTTTTTTCAATTTGGTATAATATATTATACCAAAAAAATAAGGAAATAAAAAATGCTTAAATCAAAAAAACTTTTTATGCTGTTTGCAGTTCTGTTTTTTAATGTATGTTTTTTCGACTATGCCTTTTCCGATTTTGTCGTCTGCCTTGATGGTGTAAAAGTTCCTCAGGATATTATTGAAGCTCAAGGAGCAGGCTTTAATTCGCTGACGGTAAGCCCTGATATTTCTGCGGCAAATACCGTCTATGATAAAGCTGAAAAAACGGGACTTGCCGTTCTTTATTCTGTTTCACGCTGTACCAAAGTAAATCTTTTTACTTCCAAAAAACAGATTTTGAAAAAAGAAGAGTTACGCTTTCAGTCTTATAGTGCAATTATCGACGGCGCTTCCGGTCTTTTATTCAGCCAATGTTATTTGGATAATAAGGCTTTGTATGAAAAATTCCCCAAGGATTTCATTGAAGGCTGCGTAATCGACGGTATAAAGGACAGCCCGTTTGTGCCTTACGCCCTTTTCCTGCCGGACAGCAAGGGAGATATCGACCCCTATTTTGAGCTTTTCTTTAAAGCTCGCAGGCAGATATACGAAAGCGACTACGACGGGGCGGAAAACACCCTTGCCGATATCGACC
>CAJOJJ010000029.1:17836-21639 GCA_905234925.1 uncultured Endomicrobiia bacterium | reverse complement strand
AAAGTGTAAGGATAATAAAAAATCTTGTTGGCATAGTAATTATTAAAAACTTTTCTGTATTTGCGAACTTTCTTGCCGATAACAAGGAGATTATTTCTTATATTCAGTTTGAATATCAAATAAGAAATAAGTCTTTTAGTCAAATATCTGAAAATATAAGTTAACAAAATCAAATTAAAATACATAAATACCAACAGCATTCTGGAATAATCACTCTTGATAATAAATATTAATGCAAAAACAAAAACAATAAATGCCGTTGCCGATTTTAAAATTTTTATAAAAAGATTAAATTTGGAAATATAGAACAATTTGTATCCAATATAAAAATTTAAAATAAGTATCCATATCGGAACTAAAAGAAACGAAAGAGACAGCATTCCCGAGAACGGATGAATGATATTTGCACTAAACAAGTTGGAAAAAAGACAAAATCTAAAGAAGTATGCTGTAATAAAAGACAGCAGGAAAGATATACAATCTGCAAAAACTAAAATCAGAACAAAATAAACATTTTTATTTTTTAGATATTCCATAATCAATATATTTTACAATATTTAGGAAAAAAAAGCGAGAAAAAATGAAGATTTATTTTAAAAAAGCTTTTGCTCGCAATGATTTATGAAATGTAATGGCAAAGCGGTGCGCTTCATCACGTATCGCCTGCAGTACCCTTAGTGCCAAAGAATTACGAGGAAGTTTTATTGAATTTTCTTTGCCCGAAACAAAAATTTCTTCTTCCTGTTTAGCCAGAGAAATTAAAGGCAAATAAATACCTATATCATCAAGAGCCTTTTGCGCATAAGCCAACTGACCTTTTCCACCGTCTATAACAATCAAATCCGGAAATTGTTCGTTCCTCCTGATAATTCCGGAATATCGTCTAAAAACAGCCTCGTTTATCATGGCGAAATCATTAATTTGGTCAACTGTTTTAATTTTAAATTTTCTGTAACCGCTTTTATCCGGTTTGCCGTTAACAAAACGAACCATAGAAGCAACCGGATTTGTGCCTGATGTATTTGAAATATCATTTTTTTAATTTTAAAACCTGCTTTAATTCCTGTAAAGAATCCGTTTTTAAAACATATTGATTAATATCTTCTATGCTTATTTGACTGATAACAACACGCTGTTTCATTGCTTCTATGGCAAAAAGCCTGTCTCTTATTTCTTTAGCTTTTTCATAATTTTGCTCGTTACTGGCAGCAAGCATTTCCTTTTCCCAAACAGCTTTCAATTTTTTAAATTTGCCTTTAAAGAAAAATTCTGTTTCCTTTAAATTATTTTTATAATCTGTAGACGATATTTTCCCTATACATGGACCGAAACACATACCTGTATGATAATACAAACAAGATTTTACTTTTTCTTCTTTCGGAAGATTATTTTCGGAAAAACTTATTTTGCATGGTCTGATTTTAAAAATTTTATTAAGCCATACAATTAATTTTTTTATATATGTTAATTGAGGATATGGTCCGAAATACAACGAGCCGTCGTTTATAACTTTTCTTGTCATTATAAGACGGGGAAAATCTTCCGCAGTAAGCTTGATGTACGGATAAGATTTGTCATCTTTCCACATAGCATTAAAATAAGGCTGTACTTTTTTAATTAATTCTCTTTCAACAAGAAAAGCTTCTCTTTCCGACGAGCAGAGAATATAATTAATGGTTCTCATTGCGCTGATTATTGAGAAAGATTTACTGTCGGTATCGGAATGAAAATAAGATGTAATTCTGTTTTTTAAATCTTTGGCTTTGCCTATATAAATAATATTTGCGGCGGAGTCACGCATTATGTAGACTCCGGGAAGATGGGGGATGTTTTGAGTGTAATCTTTTGCAATTTTATTCATATAAAAATTGTTCCGCAATTTTTAGCTTATAAGCTGAGAAAGCTGAGAACGAAGTTGCTTTGTAACTTCTTAGCTGAGAGTTTTCGGTATTTTTATACCATAGATTCCCGACTACAACCTCGGGAATGACAGACCGTACGACAATTTACAATGTACAATAAACAACAACGACAAACAGCTTAACTACGAGATCTCTCACACTCGCTTCGCTCGGTTCGAGATGACAGACTATTTTTCTGTCGTTAGCTTTTCAACTGTTCAACTATTCAACTTTTCAACTTACTTATCACTGTTTTTAACAAAAATTCCATTTCGGGGGATTTGAATAATTTTAATAATATTGCAAAAGCTGCAACAGAAACAACTATTGAAAGACATAGCCTTAAAAATATTGAAGGAATATTTATCTGCATTAGAGCATAAGCAATTATCCCCATTATGGTTGCCGCCGCACAAGCTTTTATCGACGAGAAAAGAATTTTCTTTGCACCTATTGCACCAATTTTTTGTTTAAGTTTATATAACAACATTGCCGTATTCATATAAGCACACAGTGATGTTGCCAGCGCCAGCCCGCCCACGCCGAGCGGATACATAAGCAATACGCACAATATCACGTGAAAAATCATTACGACAAAAGCAATCTTGACAGGCGTTTTTGTATCCTGAAAAGAAAAAAATGTATTTGCAAAAATTTTTGTAACGGCAAAGGCCGGAAGACCGAGAGAATAATAAAATAATGCATTATTTGTAAGAAGAGATGCCGCATAATCAAACTTTCCCCTTTCAAACAATACCTGTATTATCGGAAGCCCTATCGCGATAAGCCCTGCAACTGCAGGAACAAGTGATATTATTGAAAATCTTATTGATAAATTTAATGTTTCTTTCAGCTCATCGATATTTTTTACTGCAGCTGATTTTGACATCATGGGAAGAGATACCGTAGCAAGTGCCAGCCCGAAAATGGCAAGAGGCAGCTGCATTAATCTTCCCGAATAATAAAGTGCCGTTATTGAACCGTCACCTAAGAAAGATGCACATATAGTGTCAACAAATGTGTTTATTTGGTCAACCGATATTCCGATAATCGACGGTATCATTAAAAATACAATTTTTTTAATTCCGGGATGTGTGAAGTTAAAATCGAATTTTAAATGCCAGCCGAGTTTTTTTAAAACCGGATATTGCATGGCAAAGTGTCCCAGTCCGCCGAATATGACACTGATTGCAAGCCCTTTTATTTGGTTACCGGGAGAGAGAAGCGGTGCTAATGCCAACATATAAATGATTTCAGCAAAGCTTAAATTTGCAGGAGCTATTGCAGGAATAAAAAAAGAATTTAAAGTGTTAAGCAAAGCCAAAAGCATAGCCGCAAGACATATAAATAATAAAAACGGAAACATCAATCTGGTAAGTTCAATTGTCAATTGAAGTTTTTCCGGGTCGGAGGTAAAACCATAAGCTATAATTTTTACAAGTATAGGTGCGAAAAATACTCCAAGTATTGTAAAAATAAGCAATACTACCGTCAATGAAGTAAAAACTACATTTATTAATTTCTGTGTTTCTGATTTTGTTTTTGTATGAAGATACTCTGAAAAAACCGGAATGAATGCTGCCGAAAACGAACCCTCGCCTAACATTCTTCTTATCAAATTAGGTATCCTGAAAGCCGCATAAAATGCATCGGCATACATCCCCGCACCGAACATATAAGCAACAAGCATATCCCTAATATATCCAAATACTCTTGATACCATCGTACCGGCACTTACACTGCCGGCATATTTAATGATTTTTTTTATTTCAAGCATTGCAATAAAAAAAGCCGATAATTCAAAGAAATATCGGCTTCCTTAATTTTAATAGAAATTACAAAGAAGCAACCAATTTTGACAATCTTGCTTTTTGGTTAGCTGCTGCATTTTTATGAATAACA
>CAJOJJ010000029.1:12379-17798 GCA_905234925.1 uncultured Endomicrobiia bacterium | reverse complement strand
TGCATCGGAATCTTTAGCCTTTACTGCAGCTTCAACTTTTTTAGCCAATGTTCTTATTTTGCTTTTTGTTGCAGCATTTCTTGCTGTTCTTTTTTCTGTTTTTCTTGCTTCTTTAAGAGCAGATGTGTGTCTGCCTGTTTTTAACTTTGCCATTATATCCTCCAAATCTTTTTCAAAAGAGATTATATATTTTACATTTTTATTAAAAAAAATGCAAAAGAATTTTTACACTATACCTGCAGCAAGAATATCGTGAATATGAATTACACCTACAGGTTTATTATTCTCTACGACAAAAAGGTTAGTAATTTTCTTGTCGTTCATTATCTTCATTGCTGCCGATGCCATTAAGTCCTTTTCTACGGTTTTGGGATTTTTTGTCATAATATCTAAAGCCGGTTTATCAAGGCTTTGTGCGGAAAGACATCTTCTCAAATCTCCATCGGTAAGAATACCGGTAAGTTCACCTTTTTTATTAACAAAACCGACACAGCCCAATCTCTTTGATGTCATTTCTATAAGAACCTGCTGCATTGAAGAATTTTCTTCCAAAACAGGAATTTCCGAACCGGCATGCATAAGATCAGAAACTTTCTGCAGTATCGAACCGAGTTTCCCTCCGGGATGCCTCTCGTTAAAATCAAGTTTCGTAAATCCTTTTCTTTCCATCAAACAAGTGGTTAAAACATCTCCCAAGACAAGTGTTGCCGTCGTGGAATTCGTAGGAGCAAGACCTAAAGGACATGCCTCTCCGTTATTCGGTATAGGCAGTAAGATATCTCCTGCTTTACCGAGAGAACTTTCAGGATTTTTTGTTACGGATATCAACGGAATACCAAATCTTTTACAATAGTTTAAAATATCAACCAACTCTTTAGATTCTCCGCTGTTTTTCCGTTACCATACCCAAATCACCGTGACTGGCTTCTGCAGGATGAACAAAAAACGACGGTGTTCCCGTCGACGCCAGAGATGCCGCAATTTTTTTACCGATATGTCCGGACTTTCCCATCCCGGTTATAATTACTCTGCCTTTAACATTTTGCATAATGTCAAGAGCCTTTGTCAACGAAACACTCAAACTGTCTTTCAGTATTTTAAGCGTTTCTATCTCCATATCGATAGTTCTGCAGGCACCTTGTTTATCTTTTATAAATTGATTTTCTAACTTTTCCATTTTAATATATCAAAAAATCGCTATCCTTTTATTGCTCCGGCAGCTATACCCTTAACAATATGCTTCTGCATTAAAAGATATATTATCACGATAGGAATAGTTGCTATGGTCAAACCTGCCATAAGCAACGGATAATCCGTCATATGAGTACCTTGGAAAACCATCAAACCTCTCTGTATAGGCATCTTTGCCGTATCCTGTAAAACAACCAAAGCTAATAAAAATTCGTTCCAAATATTTAAACATTGAATAATAACCAAGGTTGCAACTGCAGGCTTTGCCAAAGGAAGAGCTATTCTCCAGTAAATACCGAAACGCGAACATCCGTCTATAAGTGCAGCTTCCTCAATTTCTCTCGGCAAATCTTCAAAGAAAGATTTCAACAGGAACAAACCGAATGCAATACCGCCGCTGATATAACAGAGCAATAAACCTGTTCTGGTATCCAACAAATGTAAACTCTTAAGCAAAAGATACAAAGGAACGAACGCACCCGGAATAGGAATTAACAATGTGGAAATCAAAAGATAAAAAAGAAATGTTTTTCCCCAAAATTCCAATCTGGCAAAACCGTAAGCCGCCATTGAAGTAACAAGAACAATTGCAGAAACTCCGACGACGGTATAAATAAGACTATTTAAGAAATACAGACCGAATTTTGCTTTAAAGAAAGCTTCGGTATAATTTCCCCACTGCCAGGTTTCCGGAAAGAGAGTAATACTTTTAAAAATTTCTTCATTGGTTTTCAAAGAAGAAGATAACATCCAAAAAACAGGAAAAATACAAGTGATTGCAACCGCAATCAAAATTACATGAGTTAAAATATCTAAAAAATTCTTTTTTACTTTAAATGCGTTCATTTTTATTTACCTGTTTATTTATTAAATTTTTTACTTACCCAAAGCTGCAACATAGATAATACCAATAATACCATACCGAATATAACGGCCATTGCCGTGGAATATCCGAACTCTCCGTTATTCATAAACTGATAGATTTTGGTTATAGGCACGTCGGTGTGTCCTGCAGGCCCCCCCTGCGTCATTGAATATATCAAATCGAATATCTGCATAGCACCTAAAATAGTAAGGATTGTTACCATCGTAAATACAGGTATCATACTGGGAACCGTTATATTGATAAACTGCTGCCACTTATCAGCTCCGTCAACTTCGGCAGCTTCGTATAATTCATTAGGGATAGTCTGCAAACCTGCCAAAAGAATAATAAAACCGTAACCGAAACCTTTCCACATATGCACTACGGCAACGGAAGATAATGCAGTTTTTATCTCGGAAAGCCATGCAAAATCTTTAAACTGTTCAAAGCCTACTGACGCAAGAAAAGTATTTAATATACCGAAATTGCCGTCGTAAATAAATTTCCAAATCAAACCTACAACGATACCCGACAAAACAGGCGGTAAAAAGAAAATAACTCTGTAAATATTTTCACCGCGTATCTGTCTGTTAACAAGTATCGCCAAAAGGAGTGCCAAACCGTTTTGCAGCGTTAAACACAACAACGTAATATAACCTGCATTCAACATGGATTTCCAAAACGCAGGGTTGTGCAGGATAATATGTTTGTACTGAGCAAAACCGACAAAAAGCATATCCTTATCAATTCCGTTCCACTGATAAAAACTGAGCTGGAATGTTCTGAGTAAAGGATATAAATTAAATACCAAGAACAACAACAGTGCCGGCAAAATGAACAACATATTAAATGTTTTTTCTTTTGGTGTTGCAGTAATCATTTTACAATACCTTCGTTATTATTTTTTCATCTGTCTTAATTTTTCTGCCTGAACTTCCTGTACTGCTTTAGCCGGCGTTTTCTCGCCGATAATTACAGACTGCAAGTTAAGATTAATATAATTTGTAACCTGCCAAGCTTCAAGTTTAGGCAAGCTGTCAAATGTTCTTGTAATACTTTTTGAAAATTCCTGTAAAACTTCAGGTAAATCCTGAGCACTTTCTTTATTGGAAGGAATGTTTAACGTAGCTTCTGCCAAGAAAGACTGCTGAGGTCTCTGCGTAAACCATTTTAAGAAAGCGATTGCTTTATCTTTTCTGGGAGATTCGCCGTTGACAAACATTGAAGAACCGTCACCGCCGAAAACTAAAAGAGGATATTTTGCATCGGGAAGAGAGGGCGGATACATAATTCCGTAGTTCAAAGAAGAATTCATTGATTTATAAACATTAATTCCCCAAGAACCGTTAAATGTCATTGCGGCTCTGCCCGTAGCAAACGTTCTTTCGGCATCTTTATTTACCATTGTAACGATACCGGAAGCAAACATTTTGTTATTTTTCATTTCTTCAAACAATTGGAAAATTTTAAGCCATCTTTCATCGGTATAAGAAATTTTTCCGTCGATTGTATCAATAATACCCTGTTTCCCCAGCAAAGACCATTCATAAGAAGATGCAAACGCACCTATCAACCAAGCTTCACCGAAACCGCTGACGAAAGGCTGTATTCCTGCAGCTCTTAATTTTTTACCGGCATCTATAAACTCAGGCCATGTTTTTGGAGGATTTTCCGGGTCAAGCCCTGCCTGTTTGAACAAATCTTTATTATAATAAATCATTAAAGAACTTACATCAAGAGGTACTCCGTAAATACCGGGTTTAACGCCCCATTCGTTATTTTCTTCAAAAGAATTTTCTATTAAAGACTTTTCAAAGAAAACATTCTTCCAACCGTCGTTCATTGCATCGGTAAGGTCTGCAATATAACCGGCTTTAATGTATGACGCCAATTCTTTTTTATCACTTTGAGGATTGAATACATCGGGAAGAAGATGTCCGCTTGCTGCGGCCGTGATTTTGTTTTTATAAACATCGCTGGGAGCATAAGTTTCAAAAACTACTCTTACGCCTGTTTCTTTATAATACTGATCGGTTAATTTTTCAAAGGCTTCCTGTCTGTCCGTCATCCAGTGCCAAATTTTTACGGGATCTTCAGTTTTTTTAACTTCGGTGTTTACTTTATTGCTGCTGCTGTTTGACGAATCCGAACATCCGGATATTACAAATATTGCCAATACCAAACATAATGTCTGCAAGGCAATAATTACACTTTTTTTAGACATGACAGAACTCCCTCCGTTATTTTAATTACTAAATACGACTATTTTACAAATTTTATAATGCTTTTGCAACAAAAATTTTTACTTTATAAAAATTTTTATGGTTCTCTCTAAAGTTCCGTTAACAAAAGATATTATCATTCCGTAATTTGTTATCGGAACATTATTTTCAACGGCACAGTTCAAACGTGAAATCATTTGTTTTTTATTTATCATACAACCGCCGCAATGGATAATCAAAGAATATTGTTTTAAATCTTTCGGATAATCCATGCCTGCAGATATATCAAACTTTACATCGAAACCCAAATATTTACTTAACATTTTCGGAATTTTTACTCTGCCTATGTCATCTTTGCTTGCATGATGGGAACATGCTTCCGCAATAAGAACTTTATCGTCGGGCTTTAAATTTTTTACGGCATTAATACCGTTTAACATTGTTTTAAAATCTGCTCTGTTTGATGAAAAAATTATTGAAAAAGTTGTAAACGGAACATCTTCCGGAATAATATCGATAACTTTTTTTACCACTTGAGAATCGCATATCACAATGTCAGGCTTATTTTTCAAATTATCAAGACACTTTTTAAGTTCCGTATCTTTAACAACTATTGCTATTGCACTTTCGTCAAGAACAGCCCTTACCATCTGTACCTGCGGCAAAATCAGTCTTCCTTTGGGAGCACCCAAATCTATAGGCACCACCATCACAACCGTCTGAAAACTTGATATTATTCCGTCGGTTAACGGTTTTTGATTCAACACTTCTTCCGGAATAATTTTTATTAAAATCTGTTTAAATTTATTGATAAAAATTTCTCTATAATTTTTATCATCTGAAAGTTCCGTTTCCATAAAATCATATTTTGAAATTATTTCTCGAAATTCTTTCGCAAGTTCCTGCTCTTTGTAATTATTTATAACAAGCAAAAACGGAGTATTTCTTTTATTTAAAGTCTCAACAATTTTTGTCTCATATTCCGTCCAGCAGTTCGGTTCAGCGACTATAACGGCAACATCCGTTGAATCAAACACTTTATTTGTTCTTTCTATTCTTTCTTTTGAAAGTTTTGAAACATCATCAAGCCCTGCCGTATCTATCAATGTAACAGGGCCTATAGGCAAAAGTTCCATACTTT
>CAJOJJ010000029.1:0-12316 GCA_905234925.1 uncultured Endomicrobiia bacterium | reverse complement strand
TTTACAAGTGTAGATTTTCCGACATTTGTCCTGCCGAAAATGCCGATATGAAGTCTTAGTGATTTTGGTGTTTCCATAATTATTTCTTTAAAGAGGCAACGGACATCGCTGCAATTCCCTCTCCGCGACCTATAAAGCCCATTTTCTCATTGGTAGTGGCTTTAACGGCTAACCTTGCTTTGGGTATTTTCATAGTTTTAGAAAGTATTTCTTTCATTTTATCAATATAAGGATAGATTTTCGGTTTTTCCGCAATAATTGTCATATCTGCATTAACAATTTTAAATTTTTTCTTTTTAAGTACGGAAACTACTTCTTTTAAAAGTTCAACACTTGAAATATTTTTATACTTATCGTCGGTATTCGGAAAAAAATGCCCGATATCATTTTCCCCTGCCGCACCTAAAAGAGCATCCATTAAGGCATGTATCAAGACATCCGCATCACTATGACCGTCAAGACCGTTTGTATCGGAAATTTTCACGCCTCCGAGAAATAATTTTCTCGACTTTTTAAATCTGTGTACGTCATAACCGAAACCAACAAACATTTTTACCTTCTTTGTAAAATTAATTCTGCTAATTTAAAATCTATTTTTTGAGTTACTTTAAAATTTTCATAACCGCAGTCAACAAGAGCAACTTTTGATTTGATTTTTTCCATAAGCTGAGCATCGTCGGTAACATTTTTTGAAATCTTTTTTGAATAAACTCTTTTCAGTAAATCAATTTTAAAAATCTGAGGAGTCTGCGCCTGCCAAATATTTTTCCTGTCTATGGAATTGGAAATAAATTTCCCGTCCTTAGAAAATTTTATGCTGTCCTTTGCAGGTGAAGCCGCTATAGCGCCTCCGTACTTTACTGCTGAAGAAAAAACTTCTTTTATTGGTTCAGAAGTAACGAGCGGTCTTGCCGCATCATGCACAGCAACAAAATCAATATTTTCCTTAACACATTTTAATCCGTTTTTTACGGAATCATATCGTTCTTTTCCGCCTGGAACGACATCAATGTTATAAAGTTTTTTATATTTTTCCATCTCGGGGAGTTTATATTCGGGAACAACAAGTATAATCTGTCTGCATTCTTTTACTTTTTTAAATGCAAGAATACTCCATACAAACATTTTCTTTTTTGCAAGAGAAAGAAACTGTTTAGGCTCTTTTGTTCCGAACCTTTTTCCTTTTCCGCCTGCAACAATTATTGCTGAAAAAAACATATTTTTTCCTGTATAACAAACTTAAAAGGTAAAAATTTACACCTTTTGAGAAATTGTAAGGTTAGGAATTTCCATCGTTTCAAAAGAAATACCTGCTTCCTTGAACAACTCATTAAAAGTTTCATCGGGATATTTTATACTCATAACTACTCTTTTTATTTTTGCATTAGCTATCATTTTTGCACACAATATACAGGGAGAATGTGTACAATACAAAGTTCCACCCTGAATATTAATACCGTGCGTTCCTGCCTGAATAATGGCATTTTGTTCTGCATGAATTGCTCTGCAAATTTCGTGTCTTGTTCCCGACGGAATATTCAATTTATTCCTCAAACAACCAAGTTCCAAACAATCTTTTGTTCCCGATGCAGCTCCGTTATAGCCTGTGGTTAAAATTCTTTTATCTCTGACAATAACGGCACCTACATGATGACGTTCACATGTAGATCTCTCGGCAACAAGCCAAGCTAACTTCATAAAATATTCATCCCAGCTTAAACGAGACATTTTTATGCTCCTTATATCGACCTTAATATTTTGTCTACAACATTGCAATTTCAAAACTTATGTACCTTGTTCAATTGTACACCGCGTTTTGAAATTGCTTCGTTTCGCCACAAATCTTAAGGTCTCTGAAATCGCTATGCGATTTTCAGCTGATAAGCTGAAGAGCTGAACAGCTGATAAGTTTATTGTAAAAATTCACTTCGTGAATTTTTCTTTTAACATAGACTGCGGATCAAGTCCGCAATGACACCGTTACGCGGTTTGTTGTTTATTGTACATTGTACATTGCACATTAAATTAATTGTCTTTTTCTAAAATTTCCATCTGTTTGAAGAAGTCTTTGTTCGTTTTGGAAGTTTTCATTCTCTTGATAAGTTCTTCCATAGCTTCCACGGGTGTCATATTGCTGAACAAACTTCTCATTATCCACATTTTGTTCTTATCATCTTCGCTGATCAACATTTCTTCTTTTCTCGTCCCGGATCTCAATAAATCTATCGCAGGGAATATTCTTCTGTCGGAAAGTTTCCTGTCGAGATAAACTTCGCTGTTGCCTGTTCCTTTAAATTCTTCAAATATCACATCATCCATTCTGCTGCCGGTATCAATCAAAGCTGTAGCAATTATCGTTAAGCTGCCGCCCTCTTCAATATTTCTTGCGGCACCGAAAAATCTTTTCGGTCTTTGAAGAGCGTTTGAATCAAGACCTCCGGAAAGAACTCTTCCGCTGGACGGTATAACGGAATTGTATGCACGGGCAAGTCTGGTAATTGAATCAAGCAATATTACCACATCCTTTCCGTGTTCTACAAGCCTTTTGGCTTTTTCAAGAACCATCTCCGCAACCTGAATATGTCTGTCTGCAGGTTCATCAAAAGTAGAAGAAACTACTTCTCCTTTAACCGTTCTCTGCATATCGGTAACTTCTTCCGGTCTTTCATCGATAAGAAGAACCAACAAAATTACTTCAGGATTATTGGTGGTAATTGCATTTGCAATCTTCTGCAATAAAACCGTCTTACCTGTTCTCGGAGGCGCATTTAACAGAACTCTTTGTCCTTTTCCTATCGGTATAAACATATCAATAATTCTTGTGGAAAGCTCATTTGTTTTAGTTTCCAAAACAAATCTTTCATCGGGATATAACGGAGTTAAATTATCAAATAACGGTCTTTCTCTGATACTGTCAAGGTCTGTTTCTCCGTTGATTTTTGTAACTTTCAACAATGCGAAATATTTTTCATGATTTTGGGGAGGTCTGACGATACCGCCTACCGTATCACCCTTTCTTAATGCGAATTTTTTTATCTGAGGCGGAGCAATATAAATATCGTCCGGTCCCGACAAATAATTATAGTCAGTTGATCTTAAAAAACCGAAGCCGTCGTGTTTTATCTCCAAAACACCCTCTTCGTAAGCTTCGCCTTTTTCTTTAATTTGTGCTTCAAGAATTTTAGCGATAAGTTCTTGTTTTCTTAAACCTGCAACGCTGTCAATTTTCAATTCTTTTGCAATTTTTGTGAGTTCCGATATTGTTTTTTTTGACAATACGGTCAAATCCATTTCAGGCATTAAATCCCTCCGAATAAATTTATTTTTTCAATATTTAAAAAATTTTTGATTTGCATAAAAATGATTTTTTTGATTTTAACTAAAAGTAATGTTTTGATTTTGTGGATTTAAAACTTATGTGATTTCTATGATTAACTGCACAGAAATTATATAATTTTTATTATTTTTTTGTCAACAAAAATTTTGCTATACAAAATTTTCGTTGAAAAGTTGAGAAGCTGAGAACGAAGTTGCTTTGCAACTTCTTAGCTGAGAAGTTTTCGGTATTTTTATACTATAGATTCCCGACAAAGACATTCGGGAATGACACCGCTACGCGGTTTTCATAAAGACACAAGAATTTGTTCTTGTTTCATCATATCTTTTATTAAGATTTTCCCTTGGTCATATTCGGTTTTTCCGAAGATAACAGTTTTTGCAGCACTAATCTTGTCTGCAAGTTTGAATTGAGATTTTAAACTTTTATTTAAAAAAGGACCTTCAACAATAATATTTTTGGGAAGATTTAATTTTTCAAGTATATTATCTTTATTTGTAATCAAATTATTCGCAAATGTAAATGCAGGAACATAGAGTTCCTCATCCGCAACAGCTATAAAAATAATATCATCTTTTTTAATATTATCAAAAAAACCTGTTTTCTCGGCAGCAAGAAGAACTCTCTCGGAACCTAAAGCAAAACCTACACTTGCAATATTTTGCCCGCCAAGTTCTTTTACCAGGTTATCATATCTTCCGCCGGCACATATTGCATCCTGAGAACCTATCGCAGAAGAACGTATTTCAAAAACGGTCCTTGTATAATAATCAAGACCTCTTACAAGTTTATCATCAACAACATAGCTGCACCCTGCAGCTCTCAAAAAATTTTGTACCTGTTCGAAATGATTTTTACAGTCGCCGCAGAGGCACTCTCTCATAGACGGAACGTTGGTAAATTTGGAAGAATCTATTTTGCAATCAAGAAGCCTCAACGGATTTTTATCAAGTCTTCTTTTACAATCCTCACATAAATCATTTATTGACGAAAAATAATCTACAAGTTTCTGTCTGAAAATCGGTCTGCAGTTTGAACAGCCCAATGAATTTAAGTGAATTGTTATTTCTTTAATATTTAATTTTGACAAAATATCCGAAGCTAAAAGAATTATCTCGGCATCGGCATTAGGATTGGGGTTGTTAAAATATTCCGCCCCCATCTGAGTAAACTGTCTGTAACGACCGGCCTGAGGTCTTTCGTATCTGAACATTTCTCCGCAATAAAAGTATTTATTTACGGGCTCTTCCATATCAAAACGATGTTCAATATACGCACGCACCAAAGAAGCCGTGCCTTCAGGTCTTAAGGCAAGTTTCCTTCCCTTTCTGTCCTCAAATACGTACATTTCTTTTTCGACGATATCGGTTGCTTCTCCGATAGAACGCATAAACAAAGAAGCGTCCTCAAAAATAGGGGTTTTGACTTCTTTAAAATTATGTTTTCTAAAGACTTGTCTTGAAATTTCGTCAAGTTTTTCAAGTCCTAATGCCATTTTTCCGTATATATCGTGAGTACCGCGTGGTGCTTTATACATAATATTTCCTTTATACATTGTCTTTCGTCGGTTTAATTATTCCTGCCGACATTATATACTGTATTGCTTCTTCAACGGTATATTTGCTTTCAACGATGTCCTCTTCTTTTATCAACATTAAAAACCCTGTCGTAGGGTTAGGCGTAGTAGGCATAAATGTCGTAATATATTTTTGTCCGTCTATAATTTGTTCCCCCGTAGAAAATGCCGCACAGTAAGATGCCTTATTCGGAAACGGAATAAAAACAACTTTCTGAAAATTCATCTGATTATCTTTCCCCGAGAAGAAAGAGAAAAGTTTTTTCAGCGACATATATATGCTGCCGACAAAAGGTACTTTAACAAAAATGGTTTCAAAATATCTTAGAATTGTTTTACCTAAAACTTTATTGGTAAAATATCCTACAAAACAAATTATTATAAGTGTCAAAAAGAAACTGGCAATTTTTGCCAACACTACTATCCACGCCGAATTTGAAGTGAACACTTTCAGTATCGGAGAAAATATCGGCATTGAAAAAGCACTTATCCAACTAAAAATAACGGCTATTACCCAAACTGTCAGCCAAACCGGCAATATAACCAAAAGTCCCGAAATAAACAGCTGCCTGAAAAAATTTACCGGACCTTTATGTTTTTGTTCTACGTTAAACAAATTAGTTTTTCCCATTGATGAATTTCTCTCCTGCAGAAACTAATTTTTTCAATTTATCGTTTGTATTGCTTTCCGCATATAATCTGACTATAGGTTCCGTTCCCGATAATCTGAAACCTACCCATGTGTTTTCATCCAAAATAAATTTATATCCGTCAAGCGTAACAACTTTTTGTATTTTCATTCCCGCAAACTTTTCGGGAGCCTGTTTCTGTAAAGTCTGTCTGAACTTTTCCATCTGTTCTTTCGGCAATCTGAAATTTTCTCTGGCGGTATAAACAGGTCCTGTAAGTTTAACAATATCTTTCAAAATTGCACTCAAAGATTTTTTGTTATATGCAACAGCTTCCGCCATCAATAAACATGCAATTATTCCGTCTTTTTCGGGAACATGTCCTCTGATGGTCAAACCGCCGGATTCTTCTCCTCCGATAATAAAATCATCGGGACGCTGTGTTAAAATATCTCCTATATATTTAAAGCCTACAGGAGTTTCTTCTACTTCTATGCCGAGTTTTGCGGCAAGCTTATCTATCATATGGCTGGTCATAACGCTTCTGACAACAACACCTTTCCAGCCTCTTGTTTTATTCAAATGATAAAGCAGAATAGGAATTACCTGATTCGGCGTGATAAATGTTCCGTCGGAATCTATAATACCGAACCTGTCGGCATCACCGTCCACGGAAACACCTATTTTATAAGACTCTTTTTTTATAACGGATTTTAATTCTTTCAAATTTGCTTCATTGGGTTCAGGAGAATGTCCGTCAAAAAGAGGGTCTCTTTTTTTGTTCAAAACTTTTAATCTTGCTCCTGCACTTTCCAAAAGCGTATCAAGGTAATCATCGCCTGTACCGTGCAGAATATCCGCAGCAACTTTAAGAGATGATTTTTTTAACAATTTAAAATTTACAAGCTGTTTAATTCTCTTTAAGTATGCAGGACGAGGATCGTAATATTTTACCGTTCCGTTTTTTAAGGCTTGCTCCAACGGCAAAAGTTTTACGTCTTTTATTGTTATTTCCGCACAGTATTTTTCTATTTTTTTGGTTGTTTCCGGCAACGCAGGTCCTCCCCACGACGGAGAAAACTTTATTCCGTTATATTCGGGCGGATTATGGCTTGCCGTAAAATTAATACCGCCTGCCAGTTTATTGGCAACAATATCATAAGCTATTACCGGCGTGGGAGTATTTCTTTTACACAGCAAAACTTTTATTTTGTTGCCTGCCAAGACTTCGGCAGAAATATTTGCATATTTATCGGACAAAAATCTCGTATCATATCCGATAATAACAGCTTTATCTTTTTTGTATTCCTTATCGTCATTGATGAGATAGTCCGCTATTGCCTGCGTAACAATTTTAACATTATCAAAAGTAAAATCATCCGCAATAATTCCTCTCCAGCCTGATGTTCCGAATTTTATCATATTCTTCCTCTTAAATATTATATCGACCGAAATCTTCTAGTTCCGACTTTGTATTTTCAAAACTTATGTACTTTACCGCTTCGCTAACATCTTAAGTACACCGCGTTTTGAAATTACTTCGTCTCACTGACGAAGCTTTCCAGTCTCTCAATGTAAAAAGTGCTACGCACTTTTTATTATTTTTTAGATTTTTCTCTTCGAGAAAAATTAATTATAAATTGTAAATTCTAAAATATAAATTAAATAAATTTTTGTTTTACAAAAATTTATTTCTGCCATTCTCTTATTTTATCGCCGTAAATATCTATCAAACCTCTTGCCGTCGTCTTATCCTTTGATTCCGCCCAAATATGGAAATAAGCTTCATCCGGATCCGGCAGCAAAAGTACCCAACCGTTATCTACAAATATTTTTACACCGTCTATAAGTTCCGTTTTTTTGCCTTTGGCATATTCAATGGCGTTTCTCATTGTCTGCCCTTTCTTATCCCAAGAACAGGGAATAGTCTGATGAAGAACTTCAAATGACGGGAACTCTCTTCTTATCATACTGATTGCAAATTCCGTCTGAGATAACATTTTTATCAAATTTCCTACGGCATACATCGCATCAAAAGAATTTTGGAACTCGGGAAAAATGAAACCGCCGTTACAATCAGCAACAAAAATAACATCCTTGTCTTTTGCCGCACTCATAACATTTCTGGGGCTGGTTCCCGTTCTTTTAATTTTAAAATCAAATTTTGCCGCAAGTTCGTCGATAACCGAAGATACCGTCACAGGAACGGCAATTGTTCCGGTTTTATAAGTCGACATTACCAAATACGCCATAACAAGCATTGCCGTGTCATTGTCTATTATTTTTCCTCTTTCATCAACGAGGAAAACTTTTTCGGCACCGTTATCAAGAAGGAAGCCGACATCGGCCTTAAGCGTAGTTACGATATCGGACAACTGATTTAACGAATGATCAAATTCCTCTTTAGATTTGGTTATTTTTTTTGCATCTATATAAGCATTAAGTGCTACAACATCTATGCCGAGTTCCCCAAGTATCGTCGGGAAAACAAGAGATGCAGTAGAGTGAGCATAGTCAATAACAACTTTCATATCTTTATTTACGGAAGGTTTTTTGTTGATAGTGTTTATATAACCTGTTTTATAAAATTCGTTTGCTCTTGGAGGAACGGTAATCATTCCGACTTGATCCATATCAGCTCTTTTAAAATCTTCTCTAAAAAACAGCTGTTCTATGGATTTTTCCTGATTTATTGAAATGTCTCCGCCGAATTTATCAAAGAATTTAACGTCAATAAGTTTTGCATCAAAAGGAGACTGTCTTATGTGAATACCGCCAATCTCTCCGTCATTACCGATTTCATAACGAGCAACGGGAATAGGAGCATTAAGCATATCTCCGACATTTACACCGGCGGAAAGTAAACCCGAAATTATTCCTCTTTTTATCATTCTGGTAGTTCTGTGATCGTCTCTGGAAATTACTACATAAGCTCCGCTTCCGACGAATGCTCCGTATGCCGAACCGATTTTTGCCGCAAATTCGGGAGTAATTTCAACATTACCAAGCCCGGAAATGCTTCCGTAAGCATTAAACAGAGCCTTGTTCCATTTTGCACCCCATACAAGACTGGAAGAAAGAATTGCGCCTTTTTCCACAGTCTTGTGCGGCCAAATTCTAAGATTGGCTCTGATTACAGCCTGTTCGCCGATATTACATTCATCGGCAATAATAGTCCCAACCTGAACCGATGCACCCTTACCCAATACCGTCGAAGAACCTACAACGGCTTCTTTTAAGTTTGCCTTTGCACCGATATTTGCATTATCCCAAATTACGGAACTTAATACCGTAGCATTTTCATCTATAGTAACATTGGAACCTATAACGGAACGTCCTATTTTGGCACCTTTTTTTATTACTGTATTATCACCGATAATCGTATTACCGTCAAAGATTACACCGTCTTCAATTACGGAATTTTTACCGACTATAACAGTTTTTCCGTTAATATCTTTTTTGTCGCCAAGCACATTTATTTTAACTTTCTCGTCTAAAATATCATAATGGGCGAATCTGTACTCGTCGTGGTTTCCTATATCTTTCCAGTATCCGTCGGCAATATAACCGTACAAAGCTTTACCGTCTTTTAAAAGCTGAGGAAATAAATTTTTAGAAAAATCCACGTCTTTATTTTCCGGGATATAATCAAAAACTTCCGGTTCAAGTATATAAATACCTGTATTTATCGTATCGGAAAAAACTTCTCCCCAAGACGGCTTTTCCAAAAATCTTTCTACTTTTCCGTCTTTATCCGTAATAACTACACCGAACTGCAGAGGATTTTCAACTCTCGTCAAAACCATAGTAGCTACAGCTTTTTTCTTTTTATGAAATTCTATCGCTTTTGTTATATCAAAATCGGTCAGAACATCTCCGGAAATAACAAGAAAAGTATTGTCTATATTTTCTTTCGCAAATCCTACACTGCCTGCCGTTCCCAAGTCCGCTTCCGGACGTAAATATCTGATAGAAACACCAAGCTCTTTACCGTCTTTAAAATAATTTTTAATTATCTCAGGTTGGTAATACAACATCATCGTCAAATCATTGAAGTTATGCTTTTTCAAAAGTTCTATGATATGGCTTAACATAGGTCTGTTAGCCACCAATGCCATAGGTTTAGGAACACTGCATGTGATAGGTCTCAGTCTTGTACCGAAACCGCCTGCCATGATTACAGCTTGCATATACCCCTCCAAGATATTTAGCGACCAAAACAAAAACTTAAGGTCCTTTTATAAATTATATTTTTATATTCTATCTTTTTTGTAAGAACTTTTCAACTAAAAAATATCCTTTAAAATTATTGGTAAAAAGAATATCTTGTTTTTGTTTTGTATTTTTTATAAAATATACAACTGACGAAATATTTTAAAAATTTTAAGGAGGTTTTATGAACGAGAATGTAAAATTCGTTTATGAAAAAGCAATTGATGCTTATGAGTTAAGTGTTGAGAAAGTCAAATCAAAAATTTTTGGATATTCTGCACTCATAGTACTTTTGTTTGCACTTTATTTGTCACCTGCAGGAAGAGCTTTTAAATGTTTTAACGGAATGTCTCCGGTTATAGCCTTAGCAGGAGTGCTTATAAGTATTTGTGCCATTTATTCTTTTTGGGGAGCAATTGCTTGGCAAAAAAGCTGGGAACAAATTCTTGCTCATCATGAAAATCTTTTTATAAAGGATTCCGGTTTGACGGATAACAACAGACTTTATACTGTTGTTGCAGGAAACGGAAAATTCTACTCTAATGTAAAAATAATTGAATTAATTTTTGGATGTACGACTGCTATGTGGATTATTTTACTTTTCAAAGAAGTTTTTTGGATAAGCATGAAAATATTTTTCTGCGGTTTTTGGTCTTGCGGAGGAAAATTCAGTTTGATAAAATACGGTTGCTATTATTCCTCGTGGCCAATGGTATTTTTGGGAATGGTTGCCGTATGTCTTTTAGCTTTGGTTTATTTGTTCCTGAGAGCCAAGAATATCAATTTTAATACAAATACCGACTATATGTTTAAATTAGAAAATGATACAATAATTAATCCAAATACAAAAAAATAAAATTGTCTTAAAATCAAAAAACGCAAAATATTAATGCTTTTTTTGAGCGGCTTAGAAAGATTTTAGGTGAAATGAAAACGACACCGGATTGCCACGACCGCTAAAGCGGTCTCGCAATGACGACAAAACAGCAAAAAAATAGAAAATTTAACTTTAACTCTCAAATGTAAGAAACAAGAAAAAACTGCAAAGTTTGAGACGAAATGAAGAAACTCGCAAATGCGGTGTACATAAGCGTACGCGGTACATAAGTTTGCGAGTTTCAATATTGTAGTCCAAAATTTGCAGTTTTTTCGCTATAAATTAATGAATAAGCTTCACTCTCTTCAACGGCCAATAAACTACTAAAGCTTTTCCTTTCATATATTTATCCGGCAACGGTCCCCAAAACCTTGCATCAAAAGAGTAATCTCTGTTATCTCCCAAAACCATATAATGTCCATCGGGAACTACAACGGGACCGAAGTTATCTCTAATCATACTGACGGGAAGAAGAGCAAAATCTCCTTTTTCCCAAGCCGTTTGATATTCTTCCTGAGAGTTTGCGATATCAATTTTTGGATACATATTGATATCATCAAAATTAGTATAATCTTCTTCCACCAAAACATCATTAACATAAAGCACTTTGTTTTTTATCTCTACTTTATCGCCCGCAAGAGCAACACATCTTTTTATATAATCTTTTTTTACATTTTGAGCTTTTTCCGCATCAGACAATGCCGACGGAGGACATTGGAATATAACGACATCGCCTCTTTCAACCTGCTTTAAAGGGAAAATTCTCTTACCGTCGGTAAAAGGTATTCTTAATCCATAAACAAATTTCATCGCAAAAAGATGGTCTTTTTCAAGCAATGTCATTCTCATACTTCCGGTAGGAATTTTAAATGCCTGAAGAAAGAAATACATTATTACGGATGCGATTATTAATGCCGTCCATAAAGTATCAACCCAAGAATAAACATCATCAAAAACTTTGGTTGGCTTGCCTTTAATAAATCTCTTTTTTGCAATCTGCATTACGATTGCCAACACAAGAAAAATACAACCTGCTATAAATAATTTTAATTCCATTTTGACTCCCGAAAAAACACTTCGTATTTTTTACGACAATTAGCAATTATAAATTAGTAATTAGAAAACGAAGACAATTTTCACATTTCTTTTCTGCCGGCTATTGCTTTTGATATAGTAATCTCGTCGGCATACTCAATATCGCCGCCTACCGGCATACCGTAACCGAGACGAGACACTTTTATTCCCAAAGGTTTTATTAACTGAGACAAATAAACTGCAGTAGTTTCGCCTTTAGAATCCATATCGGTAGCAAGAATAACTTCTTTAATATTGTTATCTTTTAATCTTGCGAGCAGTTTATCAATTCTTATATCTTTAGGCCCGACGGCATCAAGCGGAGACAACGCACCGCCTAAAACAAAATAAAGTCCGTCATAATTTTTCACTTTGCTGACCGCAATTAAATCCTGAGGTGTTTCCACGACACATAACAATTCTTTATTTCTCATTTCGTCGGAACATATAGGACAAGGATCGGACTCGCTTAAATTATAGCAAACGGAACAAACTTTTATTTCTTGACGAGCTTTCTTTATTGCATCAATAAAAGCGGATGCCTCATATTCGGGCATTTTAAGAATATGATAACATAACCTCTCGGCCATTTTAGGACCCACGCCGGGAAG
>CAJOJJ010000028.1 GCA_905234925.1 uncultured Endomicrobiia bacterium | reverse complement strand
CGGCTGCCTTTTGCAAGAGCAAAAGCTTCCGCTTGTATATCAAGTTCGAATTTGTCCAACGCAATATTGTATTTTTTTGCCAAATTATGAACTATATCAAGATATAAAGCTTTATTGGGCTTTTCAAAATATACGGTCATTCCAAACCTGTCGGAAAGAGATGTTAATTCCTGAATAGTATCGTTATGATGAATATCATCGCCGTTATCCCTGTCTAAAAAACTTTCCTTTACGATATGGCGTCTGTTGCTGGTTGCATAAATAACCGCATTTTTGGCTTTTGCCGATGCTGAACCTTCAAGAGCTGCTTTTAACATACTAAAATTATCATCGTTTTTATTAAAAGATAAATCATCAATAAAAATAACAAACTTTAAAGGGTTATCCGAAATTTTTCCCATTATTTCCGGCAAAGCAAAAAGCTGATCCTTTCTTATTTCTATAAGTCTTAACCCTTTATCATAGAAATAATTTGCACAAGCTTTTACGGTCGAAGATTTTCCCGTTCCTGCATCACCGTACAACAAAATATTTGCGGCAAGTTTTCCTTCACACAATGCTTTCGTATTATCAAAAACTTCTTTTCTTTCCTCTTTGTATCCGATAAAATCTTCTATAGATATTTTATCTGCCGACTTAATCGGAATGATTTCGTTATTTTGGGCTATATGAAACATTCCCGCAGATGCGAAAATTCCGTATCCGTATTTTGAAATATTTTTTATTCTGTCTTCATAAGTTTTAACAAAATCAATTTTTTTATTTTCAAATTGAGGGATATATCCGTAAACCTTAAAAGAAGCACATAAATCTTCTGCGGTAAGTTCCGTAAGAGAAGAAAAAATTTCCAACTCTTTTTTTACATTTTCTTTAATTGATTCAGAAACTTCTTTCCCCTGTGCGACAGAGACTATATATTTATTATCATCGGAATAAATTTTATCACATAAAAAGTCTGCAAAACAATAATTGTATTCTGCCAGAGAATCGATGAAATCGGCAAAAAGGTTTAGTTTTTGCTGTAACAAAATTCCGTTATCTTTTTCGTTCAAATTCAAAAAAGAAGTAAAATATATCATTGTTTTTGTTTTTAAAATATTGCGAAAAACACTTATCGCCGACAAATTATAAACTAATTTACTTTTTTCCGTTTTCATAATTTTAGTACCTCAACAATAAAATTAATTATTTTTCAGCGTATCACTGCAACTTTATATTTTTTTATATTTCCGTTTGCTTTAACCATTACTATATACACGCCGGGGGCAACATCATCTCCGCCGTCATTTTTGCAATTCCATTTTATTCTTCCGAGAATTGTATCATTAATTTCCACGTAGTCAACATCACTTGAAGAAAAATGTTTGACAAGGTTTCCTTTCATGGTAAAAACTTCCGCACTGAAATCCGTCGTAGATAAAGGAATATTGGTTATATACATATAACCTTGTCTGGCAGGGTTAGGATAAGAAAGTACGTTTGACAAATCATCAACAACATCAACGCTGCCGTAAACGAACGCCATATTTGAAGAGCTGGAAGTAATACCCGAAATATTTATACCTGAAGCAACCCCGCCATAACTTCTGCTGTTGGGAGAAGAAACACAAGCGTCGTTGAATACGGTTAAATTGCCGCTTCTGAAATAATCTGAATCGGCACCATAATTATTTTTCCGTACCAAGTCGTCATCCACCCAAACGGCAGTACCGTCAGCTTCTTCTATATCGACTAAATAATTGGTATAATCCGAATTATCAGTTTTGCTTTCATCTATATGATAAATTAAAATTCCTCTTGAAGACCCGGGAAGCCCGGCATCAAAACCCGAAGATTGTTTATTCTCCATTAAAAAATATTGCGTCGACGGAAAACTTGAATTTGACGAAGTAAGCTTATAAAAAGCCGTACTGTCCGTTGCCGAAACTCCTATATAATTTATTCCTTCAGACGGTGTCTGCGGCGTTATCCAGCCTAAAACATATTTGCACCAAGCATCCGGATGTGCAGGCATTTTACCGTCGCTGCCGTTCCAGCTGCCGTTTGCCATAACACAGAAAGAACCCAAACCGTAACTTTGATAAACATAAGTATCGTCAACAAGTATTATCGTCGTATCGTACAAATCCGGAAGCCCGAAAAAGTGTAAAGATTCGTGGCATATGACGCCTATTCTTGTAATGCCCTCATTTCCGTTATAACCTCTGCCTGCGGGTTCGGTATGATATCTGTTGAATGTAACATCTTCAATAGTTACGGTACTGCCGACGGAATACTGAAAATATTGTGCATGCGACCAAATAAATTCCGCAGTATTTCCGTATTCTGCACCGCCGCCTGCATGAATTACGGTAAATCCTTCGGGTTCGGTTATGCCGGTATCAGTCCAAACATTATCTCTTAAATAGGTCGGGTAAGAAGCGTGCAGCTGCAGAAGTGCAGCTTTTATTAATGCTCCGGTTCGTGAACCGTAAGAATCATCATTATCTTCGGAATAATATGCATGAGCTTGATTAATTGTTATTATCGGCGATATTACGGATTTATAATTTAATGCTCCGTAAGAAACTTCATTAAAATAATCTTTTACCGAACCTGCCGCACCGTCGTCGCTGTAACCTGTTTTATTAAATAAATTATAATATGCCGTTCTTACGGCTTCATGCCCCGTATCGTCATCGCTGTAAGCCGTAAAAGGAGGATTATCCGTAAATTTCAAATCGCTAAACTGAATTAAAAGGACAAAATTTGTTTTCGTTCCCGCAGGAGAAACTGTTTTTTGAAGGGATTTTTCTTTGGAAGAACTTTTTAAAGTATCCTGCATGGAATTTAAACGTTGAGAATACTGCAATAAAGTTTTGTTTCTGAGAGAATTAACTTCTTTTCTTTTTTCCAAAGACCTTGATAATTTATATTCATTCTTTAAAGATTTTTTAATATTAAGTGCTTTGGGGGAAACTTTTCCGACGATATTTTTAGACGGTTTCAAATCTCCGAAAACATCTTTTTGTGCATAGGAATAAAATTTTGTTTCCGTATCACGTACAACGGTATACCCGTCGGTATCTTCAAGCCAATGATAAAATTCATCGCCTCTTGCACGGATAGTAATTTTTGTTCCGTCGGGCTGTTTTATTGTTACGGGGTTAGGGTTTGCCGGAACGGCTGAAAGTTCCGTTATTCCCGCAAACAAGAAAAATAAAGCCGACAGTAAAGAGAAATATTTTTTCATAATATCAGAAATCCACCCTTAAAGTAAACATATGCACATTGCCCAAGTCACCTTTAGGCAGCCAGGCATAATCAACAAAAAACACTTTATATTTTATGCCTGCACCCAACGTTAAATTGGTAATAAAATTATTATTTGTTCCGTTGTGATTTTCCAAGGGAACTACATAACCTAACCTTAAAAAGAATATATCTTCGTATTGTTTTTCGCAGGCAAGTTTAAGTTCGTATATTTCATCATTGTAATACGCATCCAATTGTGCCACGACAAGAAGTCCTTTTTCTTGGTCTACTTCGCCTGAAAAACCGAGATAAAAATTTGTCGGCAAATCATATCCCGAAACCTGTGGACCTAAATTATTAATACCGCTGCTTAAAAGCATATTATCCGTAATAAAATACGTTCCGCTGAACCCTAACGCATATCCCGTATAAGAAACATCATCGATGGTTTGCCCGACATACTTCAAAGATGCACCGTAATAAAAATTTCTGTTAAATCTTCTTCCGTAAGAGATATTTAATACTTTTTCATTAGGATTAAAACTGCCGTTCTTCACGTAGCTGTCACCCGACTCTATGTATCTGTCCAAACTTCCGTAATCAAAATAATAAAATGCAAAATTTATTCCTGATTTTTCATTTAACATCAAATTTATGTCGCCGACACTGTACCTTGTTCCTTCCAAATATACGGCATGAGAAAAAATAACAGACCTTGATAAAAACGGAACTATTGAGGGATTTTGTATTGCGGAATATTCCCCCGCAACAGTGGTGTATGCCAATGCTCCGTCGTAAGCGCTTGCAGGCAGCTGCAATACAGAAAACATAGTCGTACCGACACCTTTTGCCGAAACTACCGATGATACCGACAATATTAGAAGTAATGATAAAATATATGGTTTTAGTTTCATAATAATATAAACAGGTAAAGAGATGAACGGGTGAAGAGCTTAACAACAGATTTCTCGTCGCAAACGCTTCGTTTTTGCTCACTCGAAATGACAAAAAATCGGTCGTCATTGCGAGTTCATAGTTATCTTTAATTGTCGTTCATTGCCATTGTCGTTTATTATACATTGTACATTGCCTTTTCATGGTAATCCAATGTCTTTGCCGTTGCTGTTTAAACCTTTCAGCTTTTCAGCCTTTAAGCTTTTAAAAATTTTGTTCTCGCAAAATTTTTAAAATATCTTTTACCGGGCGGACTTTATTTAATGTGTAAAAATGTATTCCATCGGCACCGCCGGCTAAAAGTTCTTTGCATTGTTCAATTGCAAATTCTATTCCTGCCTGCATAATTTTCTGCGGATTATCTTTTATCGGTTCAAATATTCTATGAACTTTTTCGGGAACGGAAGCCTTGCAGTTTTCACAAAATTTTACAAGTCCGTCGTAAGATGTTATCGGTAATATACCGGGAATAATTCTTACATTTATTCCTGCTTCCCTGACGGCTTTAATATAATCAAAATATAATTTATTGTCAAAAAACAATTGTGTAACAATAAAGTCTGCACCGCAGTCAACTTTATGTTTTAAATATTTTATATCAATTTCTTTCGTAGGAGAAAGAGGATGTTTTTCCGGAAAACCCGCAACAGCCAAACATAAATCATCTTTATATTCTTTCCTTATATAAGAAACAAGCTCACTTGAATATTTATAGTTATCTATACCCGGAACTTTCTCCGGCTCGTTTTTCGGAGGGTCGCCTCTCATCGCCAAAACATTTTTTATTCCTTTGGAAATAATTTTCTGCATTATTTGAGATATTTCTTCTTTTGTATGAGAAATACACGTCAAGTGAGCCATTGACGGAATATTGTAAGCATTTTGGATATGTTCGACGATAGCAAGAGTTTTATCTTTATTTCCTCCGCCCGCACCGTAAGTACAGGAAATAAAATCCGGTTTTAAAAGAGCAAACTCTTTTAAAATTTCATGTATTAATTTAATATCGCCCTCGGGAGTTTTCATAGGAAAAACTTCCAAAGAAAAAGTTTTTTGTTTATTCTTAAATATTTCCGATATTTTAAGCATAAATTTCCCCTTTTCAATAAATATTTTAATTATACCATATTTAAAAAAAATAAGGAATATTTTTTTAGAAAATTGTTAAAATAAAGTCAGTTGATCGAAATTTAACGGGGCAAAGGTTAGACGATGTATAGGACAAGGACCGTATTTTTCTATTGCTTCAAGGTGGGCTTTAGTTCCATACCCTTTATGTTTTTCAAAGCCGTATTCGGGATATTGTTCGGCATAGTCAAACATAAGCCTGTCTCTGGTAACTTTGGCAAGAATGGATGCACAGGCAATACAGGCACTTTTAGCATCGCCGGAAACTATCGCCTGCTGACTGAAAGAAATACCCGGTATTTTGTGATTGCCGTCAACAAGAACCAAATCCGGAGCAACGGATATTTGCTCAAGAGCTTTTCTCATCGCAAGAAAAGTCGCCTGCAAAATATTTATTTTATCGATAGTTTTTGCATCAACAATACCTATACCGTAAGAAAAAGCTTTCTGCTTAATCTCATCAAACAAAATATCTCTTTTTTTGGGGGTTAATTTTTTGGAATCATTGACCGATTCTATTATAATATCTTTGGGAAGAATTACGGCAGCTGCTACCACCGGACCTGCTAAAGGACCTCGTCCTGCCTCATCAACACCTGAGACATAACGAAGTCCTTTATCGTAAAAAACTTTATCAAAAAGAAAAATTTTATTCCTCTTAGTTTGCTGCTATTTCTTTTTCAACTTCTGCTGCCTGTTTTCTCTGAACTTCGGCAATTCTTGCAGCCTTACCCGACAAATCTCTTAAGTAGTAAAGTTTCGCTCTTCTTACTTTACCTCTTCTGATAACATCTATTTTATCAATTCTGGGAGAATGAATAGGGAATATTCTTTCTACGCCTACACCGAAAGAAACTTTTCTTACGGTAAATGTTTCCGTTAAGCCGGTACCTTTTCTCTGAATAACAACGCCTTCAAAAGCCTGTATTCTTTCGTTTCCGCCTTCAACAACTTTGAAGAAAACTTTTACGGTATCTCCGGATTTAAACTGAACTTTAACATCTTTTTTTTGTGCTGCTTCTATCTGGTCAATAACTGACATCTTGCTACTCCTTATTTATTAGCTGAAAAGCTGAGTCGCGGACTTTGTCCGCTCAGCTGAAGAGCTGAAAGTTTTCTGTATTTTTATACTATAGATTCCCGACAGTCGTTGTGCGTGAAACGCTCGGGAATGACACCGCTACGCGGTTTTTGTTGTTTTAATGTACATTGTACATTAATAAAAATCGCTCAGCGATTTTTATTCAGCAGGTCAGGTCTTCTCGCTTTTGTTCTATCGTAAGACTGCTGTTTCCGCCATTTTTCTATTTCTGCATGATTTCCCGATAATAAAACTTCGGGTACACTCATATTTTTAAACTTTGCAGGGCGTGTATACTGAGGATAATCAAGCATTCCGTCATAAAAAGAATCCTGTTCGACAGAAACTTTATCTTGTACTACCCCGGGTAACATTCTTGCAACGGAATCTATTAAAACCATTGCCGGAATTTCCCCGCCGGTCAAGACATAATCCCCTATGGAGATTTCCTCATCAACCCAGTTCATAACCCTCTCATCAACACCTTCATAATGTCCGCACAATATAACTAAATGTTCGTACTTAGAAAGTATTTTCACCTTTTTGTTATTCAAAACATTCCCTTGCGGACTCATATAAATAACATAAGGTTTTTTGTAAGGGTTCTTGTATAAACAATTTTTCTTTTTGACTCCGATACTTTTCAGCGTTAAATAAATCGGTTCTACCTGCATCAGCATACCCGGTCCGCCGCCGAAAGGTCTGTCGTCAACTTTTTTATGTTTATCTTTTGTGAAAGATCTTATATCTATACAACTTATATCTAATATTTTCTTTTCTTGTGCCTTTGCCAACAAACTGCATGTCAAAGGTCCGTTAAACATCTCGGGGAAAATAGTTAATATGTCAATCTTCATAGACCACATATCCAAAAGGCTGAGAACTCTCAGGGATGGCAGCTTCTTCAAGCTTTACCTTAGTTCCGTAAATATCTATGTAACCTTTAGGAAGAACAACAAAAATTTTCTTTTCGGCCGTATCAACCTTGGCTACTATACTTTTTAATGCCGGAATAAGAACTTCCTGATAGTCGGACTTTATCGTCCAAACATCGTTGTTGCCCGTCGTTATCACATCAGACAACAAGCCTAATATCTCTCCGTCTTGGTCGTAAACTTCAAAGCCTAAAATATCCGCTATTTTCCAACCTGTTTTAACAGGAGTTTTTTTTACGTTTTTCATTTACTATTCAACAATTTCCAAAGAGGTTCTCTTATCAAGTTTTGCAGATGCAGAATTCAAAATTATTCTGATAGCTTTTATGATTCTACCTTCTTTACCGATAATTTTGCCTCTGTCGCCTGCTGCAACTTTAAGTTCCAAAATGGTAGATTTTTCGCCGATAACCTCGTTTACATCTACTTGATCAGGATTATCAACCAAAGATTTTGCTATATACATTATTAATTCTTTCATTTTTTTCTCCGAAATTTAATTTTTCTGTACTTCAATAAATTTACTTCGCTTCTGCAGGCTGCTGTTTTTTCAACAAACTTGCAACAGTGTCCGAAGGTTTTGCTCCGGTTTTCAACCAGTAGTCTACTCTGTCTTGTTTCAAAGATAATTTGTTTTCTTGCAATACAGGGTCATACTGTCCTAAAATCTCAATAGGTTTACCGTTTCTTTTAGCTCTCTGGTCTATTGCAACCACTCTGTAATAAGCTCTTTTAGGTCTTCCTATTCTCTGTAGGCGGATCCTCACACTCATTTGTCTTTCTCCTTACCAAAATTTTGTCTGCAATAAAGACTACGCAAACATTTTATCAAGAAATTGTATATATTTTTTGATATTTTGTCAATAGAAAAATTGCTTTAAAAAAATTTTTGTGGAAAAATTTTTAAAAATATGATAGAATACTAAAACTATGAATAAAAATCAAAAAGACAATGTTATGATGTTTTCTGCAGTATTGACAGTAATCTTGTTGTTGTTGTTATCGGTTCATTTTATAAACAAAAATTATCAAACAGAAAAAATGCTTGAAGCCGGTAAAATTCTCTGCACACAGCTTATGAACGCAAGCATAACTTATTACCGCGAACACGGGTATTATTTGTTAAATGATAAAGTTTCATTTAATCACGACTATCCGTTTGACGCAAGAACAAATCTTTATTTTTCCATATTTTCCACCTATCCTACCACAACAGGAAAAGAAGTTCTGTTGTTTTTCGGAAGCGACAAGATGAAAAAATATGAACTCAGAGTAATATTTGATAAAAATGCCGAAACTACAAATCTGAAAAACATAAAGGTAGAAGTTTTGAAGAAAGAAGAGTAAAACGACAATTTATAATTTATAATTTGTAATTTACAATTTATAGTTAATAGAATAAGGAGACATAGAATGAAAAAAATTCTTTTTTGTTTGTCGATAGTTTTAGCACTTACCGCACAAACATCTTACGGCGAAAAATGGCAGACCGTAGGTGCAAGAGCCATGGCTATGGGTGGTGCAGGTGTTGCAGCAGCAACCGGTTCTGCACAACAGTATTATAACCCTGCTCTTTTGGCAACTCAAGATAACTTGCACAACAACGATGTTATGTTAAATGTAAACGCAGAACTGGAAGCAACCGAAAAAATACTTACGGCTGCAAGCAAACTGAAAGATATGACGGATAAATTCAATACTATTAAAAATCTCAGCGGTCAAGCATCTGCAGACCAAATGAAGTCCATTGCGGAAACTTTATCCGCAATAAAAGATATGGACTTAAACAACACCGGAGCATTGATTAATACAAATGCCGGCATTGCAACAAAGTTAAAAAAACTTGCAATATCGGTTCGTTCCTATGTAAGTGCGGGAATAACCCCTATAGTTGATACGCAGAACATAAGTTTAACCGGAACAGGAACAAATATCTCGCTTGGTTCTAAATCCACGGCGACGGGATACGAATCTTCCGCAGATAAAATAAAAAATGTTCTTGATAAATACGGTTTAACATCGTCTTTAGGTTCTCTTTTGGGGCATTCCGAATATTCTTCTACGGAATTGGCAAATGCAATAATCAATATGGCAAAAGATGCAGGTTCTACGGACGCACAGATAACTGCAATGGCAGATGCGTTGGCAAACGAACTTCCTAATGCGGCCGACATAATAAAAGCTGCCTCAACGGGCGGAAACTACAGTCAAAACAAAACGCAAGTTCTCGTCGATGCGGGAGCATTTACGGAACTGGCTGTAGGTTACGGATATGAAGTATTTAAAGGCATACAAATCGGCGGAAATATAAAATTCATCAACGGACAAATGGCAGAGACAGGCATAATGGTATTAAGCGACAAGAAAAAGATGGAAAAAACAGTGGAAGATGCTTTCGACAATAGAAAATCCTCAAACAATGTAGGTGTAGACTTGGGTGTACTCTTTGATTTCAGCAAATTTTTTGAAAGAGATATAATCCTTTCACCAAGTGTAGGTTTAGTTGCAAGAAATATTAACAGTCCGTCGTTCGACAGACCTAACAAACCATCATCGGTTTCTGCAGATTTACAGTGGAATTCCGGCAGTTACAGCCTCGACAGACAAGTTAGAGCAGGTGCTGCACTAAAACCTCTAAACTGGCTTACGGTTGCAGCCGATATAGACTTGACGGAGAATAAAACTACAGTCAGCGGATTTAACAGCAGAGATTTAGCTTTCGGTGCGGAAATTAACCTTATAAATAAAAAATCTTTTTATATTCCTTTAAGAGCAGGTATAAACAAAAATATTGCAAACTCAAATGCAGCACTTGAGTACACTTTAGGTACAGGAATTAGCGGAACAGGCTTTACGCTTGAACTTGCAGGCGGTGTAAGCAGCAAAAAAACAAAAATTGACGGAAACGAAATTCCTGCCAGTGCATCCGTAGCACTAAATCTTGGTGTATTGTTTTAAACAATATTATACTTAAAAATAAAAAACAGCAGAGATAAAAAAATCTTTGCTGTTTTTTTATTTTAATTTTCTTTCAAAATTAAATTTGTTGACGGAATTAATGTAGGCATTATTATTGAATGCTTTTAAAATTTGCATAAGGTAATTTTGGTTGGGATATATATGGGATAAATCTATACCGAAAGATTTTATGCCGAAAGACAAAATTTTATTTTTAAAACCGAAAAGATTTATAGGAAATTTCGGAATAATAAAATTCTCATTTTCGTTTGATATTACTTTAAATTCGTCTATACCTGATTTGATATTTTTATTTTTTATTTCCTTAACAAACTTCATTTTTGATATTACAATTTCCGGAAAACCTGATAAATAAACTATTAAATTATTTTTTAAATCTTTTGCCAAATCTTTTATATTCGATAAATCGTCCTCCCAAGATGTTGTAAATGCTGTTATGCCGTACTTTGATAAAAGTTCAGCACTGTAAGAATTGAGAGTGTATAGCGACTGCCCGGCGAACAGGGTAAATGGGTGAAAGGCTGAAGAGGTGAAGGGTTTATTGAAAAAAGAAAAGTGAGAAATGTTGTTTATAAAAAAGTTTTTACAATTTTTAGATATTAAAAAATCGACAGTTTGCTGAAACAAACTTAAATCTTCCTCATCAATGTAGACAGGGAGTTCAAAATAAAAATCTTTTGGATTATTTAAAGATTTAATATTATTAATATTATTTTTATTTAGCTTTATAACAACTGCAGATTTCTTTTGTTGATTTTTCAACAAAGAAAGCCATTTGAGGTTGTTTATTCTGATAAATAAATTTGGCAAATTTATTTGTTTGTTGAAGAGTTGAATAGTTAAACAGTTGAAAGGCTTAACGACACTGGATTGCCACGTCGCAGACTTTGTCTGCTCCTCGCAATGACGACTCTCTTGTTTTTTATTATATATTGTACATTGTACATTATACATTGCCGTCTTGTCGGCAATTTTATAAACTTCAAAACCGTTTTCAATATATAAATTATTATAATCCATCAAATATCCGTCGGGAACTTTTTCAAAATTTTCTATTTTCAATACAGCATTTTTATCTTTTTTATTATCAACAATTCTTATAGTGTCACCGATATTTAATGTATATTGTGTCCTTAACAAAAAACTTTCTGCGGTTTTATTTTCAACAATACCCAGATAAAACCCTGTATTTTTTGATTTTTGCGGTTCAAAAATATTTTCGTTTTTCGTTAAAAAATTAAAAGTAGTTTTTTGTCTTGCATAATCAAGAGCTAATATATCTTTTGTACGTTTTAAATTCTCTTCATAATTGTTTTCGTCGGAATCAATTAATAATCTGTATGCGGAAACTGTTTTTGCAACATAGTCTGGACTTTTTAATCTTCCCTCTATTTTTAATGAAGCTACATCGATTTTCTGCAGTTGTTTGATATAATCTATCAGCTGAAAATCTTTCGGCGAAAGAAAATATCCGTTTTTATTTTCTACAGTCCATAACCGCCTGCACGGCTGCGTACAATGACCTCTGTTACCGCTGTATCCGCCGATAAAACTGGAAAAGAGGCACATTCCCGACACACAAAAACATAATGCCCCATGACAAAAAACTTCCAACTCAATATTAGTACTATTTTTTATTGATTTTATTTCTTCAAAGGATAGCTCTCGTGCAAGAACGGCTCTTTTAAAGCCCATCCGTTCTGCTTGTTTTGCACCATAAGTATTGTGTATTGCCAGCTGTGTACTTGCGTGCAGATTAATATCGGGAAAATATTTTTGGGCAATATTAACCACACCTAAATCCTGCACGATAATACCATCGGCACGAGCAATAGAAATCTGTTCCAAATTTTTTACAACGTCTTTTATTTCACTGTTTTTTATTAATGTGTTTACCGTTACAAAAATTTTAACATTTTTTTCTTTTCCATAGGCACAAATTTCTTCAAGCTGTTTATAAGAAAAATTTTTAGCCTTAGCTCTGGCACTAAAATCTTTCAGCCCTAAATAAACGGCATCCGCACCGCTTTCGACGGCGGATAGGAAAGATTCTATATTGCCTGATGGAGCAAGTAATTCTATAGCCATACTTATATTCTACAATATTATTAAAATTTTTGCGAATAAAAAAGAGCAGGAATATTTTCCGCTCAGCTGTGTATTAAAACAATATGTTTTGGATTTTTGTTATTCTTTGTTTATTTTTGTCTTTAATAATTCAATTTCAGCTTCAAGATGCTTTATCTTTTCAAGAACCAACTCCAACACTAAAGAATCACTTTTATTTTCTTTTTTTGCGGTTTCGTTTGTAATATTTTCATCAATAAAATAACTTACGGGAACTTCCAATGCATCCGCAAGTTTTTTAAGGGTTTTCAATGTTGGATTTCTGTCTCCAACCAACCATTGACTAATCATCGCCTGAGCAACACCAAGTTTCTCCGCCAAATCTTTTTGTGTTATATTTTTTTCAAATATGATTTTTTTTAATTGCTTGCTAAAAAAAGTTCTTTCAGCTTTCATAAAAAATCCTCATAAAAAAATCTGCTTGACTTTTTAATTTTTTGATTATATAATATAGTTATAACTTAATTAATTAAACAACAAATTAAGTTATTTTAAGTCAAATTAATACAGCCGGGTGGGCTATAACATAGCAATGGTCCGACAAATCGGAATTGCGACATAGCGGCAATCCAGCTAAACTGATAAAAATGTTCTGTTACATTTATCTCTCGGCGTATTATAGCAAAAAAATTTTCTTACTGCAAATTAAAATAACAAAAAAGGAGGAGTTTATGCAAAGATTAAACAACAAAAGACGCTGGATTGCCACGCAACCTGCGGTTGCTCGCAATGACGGACAAGAAAAGGAAAAAGGGTTTACATTAGTAGAGTTAGTAATTACAATAGCAATCGTTATTAT
>CAJOJJ010000027.1 GCA_905234925.1 uncultured Endomicrobiia bacterium | reverse complement strand
TCTTCAATAACGCTACTATTACCACCGGTTCTATTAAAATACAAATTTAAATGACTTTTTCCATTACTTATTAAATCTGCAGGTTTATTAACAGAAACTTTAAAGCTGGTTTTTGGATCATTATCAACATCCAAATTTATTGAAAAAGAAGTAAAATATTTATTTCCCCTGGCATCTATACCTATACCGGGATCATAGTCTGTAGATGTAGTATTATAATAGAAATTTTTATATTCCGAGACATATGCTTTTTCTGCAGAAAGAATAATTCCCAAAAGAGCATACCCCTCACTCATTTTTGCTTTATCAACATATCCTCTGTAAATAGGCACTGATACTACTGATAAAATAATAACTATTGCTATTGTTATTACTAACTCCACCAAAGTGAAACCTTTTAAATTTTTCATTTATTCCCCCTTTGTTATTTTTTACTTGCCAAATTTAAAAAATTTTAATATAATAGCCGAGAAGATAGAAATGCTATGATAAAATATCTAGAACCGGGCTAACGCTATGTTTTTAGTCCGCTCGGCTATTTTTAGAAATATATTTTAGTTTAAATTTATACTATACAAAGATCAAAATGTATTTAATTTAAGTTTAAATAAGTTTATTTTTAATATATTATAAGATATTTTAATAAATAAGTCAATAGTTTTTTAAGAGATTTTGAATGGATAAAAGAATTGTTAAATTATTAAAACAGATTAACAATGGTAAATTTACAGGAAGCAGGAGAAAATTAGCAAGATTGCTCAATGTCTCCGATACTTCAGTTTCTACATGGTGCAGAAAAGAGAAAAAGCCGTCATTGGATATGATTTCTAAAATGGCAAAAATATTTAATATAAGCGAAGATGAATTGGAAAAGATTTTTCTTGAAGACACAGAAATCAGCGTTGAGCAGAAATTAAGAGAAGAAAACAAACTTCTTAAGGAAAGAGTAAAATTTTTGGAAGAACAGGTTGAATTTTATAAAGAGAAAGTTAAAGACGGTAATTTATAATTAACTGCAACGACGAGAGTTCGTATCAAGTGCGGGATGACAGACAGGAAAAATATCGAGGAAGATACCCTCGATTTTTTTGTTTTATTATTTTTTCATTAATATTGCATTTTCGCCGTTTTTATAATAATTTTCTCTTATATTATATTTTTTAAAGCCCCAATTTTTATATAAAGAAATTGCGGCAATATTTTTTTCGCCGACTTCAAGAAAAACGGTTTTTATATTTTTATTATGTAAATCTTCAATAGTATTCTTTAACAGATATGTCCCATATCCCTTTTTTTTAAATTTCTCGTCTATAACAATATTTAATATTTCAGCCTCATCAATAACTATATGATATACTATATATCCTGCAATATGCTCATCAACAAAAAGTACGTTAAAGACTGTTTTTTCGTTATTTATTTCGTCAATAAACATCTGCTTTGTCCAATTATAAGATGAACTTATCTTATCAATTTCGGAAATTTTATCAATATATTCAATTAAACATTTTTTTATTTCAGTCACTGTTATAAAACCTATAGTTATAAAAGCAAATCTTGTTCTTCGGCAGGTAACGATTCAACATCCCTCAGTTTGCGTTCTATAGCTCTTGAACGTACACCGGCATTTTCAATTTCTTTCGTTGCGCTTTCCAATTTCTTTTTTGTAGCGTCAAGAACGGTGCCGAACTTTCCGAATTCTGTTCTTACGGAACGAAGAATATTCCAAACATTATCTGTCTGTTCCTGAATTGCAAGTGTTCTAAAGCCCATCTGCAGGCTGTTTAAAAATGCACCAAGTGTGGTAGGCCCTGCAACGGTAATATTAAATTCATTTTGTATCTGTTGTATAATTCCCGGAATACGAATAACTTCCAAATAAAGCCCCTCAAACGGCAAAAACATTACCGCAAAATCGGTAGTAAAAGGCACTTCAATGTATTTATTTTTAATATCCTTTGCAAAGTTCCTCAAATCAGTTATCAAACGCTTTTTATCATTTTCTATTGCGTTCTTATCTGCCAGTTCATAATCCTGCAGAAGTTTATCATAAACGGCAGTAGGAAACTTGGAATCTATCGGCAAATATATAAACTTATCTTCAGATTCTTTAGACGGTATTTTTACGGCAAACTCCACAACTCCCGACGGGTTTGACGGATTGGGATGTGCATTTTTTTCGTATTGAAAAGGAGAAAGTATTTGGCTGAGTAATGCTTCAAGCTGAACTTCTCCTAATGTTCCTGCCGTTTTAACGGAAGTTAAAGCTCTTTTTAATCCACCCACATCGTTTGCGATACTCTGCATTTCTCCCAGCCCTTTCTGAACAGCTTCAAGCTGTTTGCTGACAAGTTCAAAAGAAGAATTCAAACGTTTTTCCAAAGTAGCATGAAGTTTCTCATCGACTGTAAGCCTCATTTGCTCAAGTTTCTTTTCGTTGCTGTCTTGAATATTTTTTAAACCGACATTTACGGATTCTTTCTGCTTATCCAATGCTTCCCGAGTATTTTTGGAAAGTGTATCGAATTTGGCATTAATGGAATTTTGAAAATTCATTAATGTTTCCTGATTTTCTTTTCTGGATGCTCTTTCGTTTTCGGATGCTTCCGTACGATTGCGCAAAAACTCGTCTTTAAATTCTTTTTCGAATTCTTTCAATTTATCAGCGAGAAATTCTTGATGAGAATTATTATTTTTCGATATTAATAAATAGGTTAAAAGGATAAGATTTATTGCCGACAAGATAATTACAATTGATAACATAAAACCCCCTATTTTTCTTTAACGGCGAGATTCCCAACAAAGACGCTCGGGAATGACAGACAAACGGCAACGACACTGGATTGCCACGACCGCTAAAGCGGTCTCGCAATGACGGATTAACGGCAAACTGCGAGAAATAAAAAAAGCGGGTAATGGGAATCGAACCCACATCACGAGCTTGGGAAGCTCGGGTTTTACCACTAGACTATACCCGCAAAAAGACAATGTATAATGTACAATAAACTGCAAATACAACTACGAGATCCCGCATCAAGTGCGGGATGACACCGCTACGCGATGAACGGCAACGGCAAACTGCAAAAAATGTAAATGAACTTTAATATAGATTCCGTGTCTGTTTGTTCCGAACGCACGGAATGACAAGATGTTATAATACCTGTTACTTTATTTTATATTTTTTCTTTAAAGCTGTCAACTGACTTTTGGCAAAGAACAATGCCTGTTTTTTATCTTTTATTCTTCCGTCGTCGTAAAGTGCGTTTATATGACTTAACAAGTCTCCTATAATTTTTCCCGGTTTCAGCTTAAATTCTTTCATTAAAATATTGCCGTCTATAATTTTCACTTTCGGTTTTGTATTGATAAATTCAAAATAATTAAATATCATTTCGGCAACGGTTTTCTCCTGTTGTTTTAAAACTTTAGCAGGATATACTTTAACTTTTAAATTCCTGTAAGAGTGCCAGTCTGCCATCGCCATAATCATAATATCGGGCGTATATTCTTTTAAATCTCTAAACAGCCTGTGCTGTGCTCTGACGGTAACAACAGGAGCTTTGGTTAAGTTTGACGGTCTCATATGTTCCGCAATAATATTTTTAACAAAATTTATTTCTTTTTTACTCATTTTCAATTCTTTCATTACTTGGGCGGTTTTTTGAGCTCCTAATTCTTCGTGTCCCAAAAACCTCATTTTATTATCCATTCTTTTTGCGCATTCCGGTTTGGCGCAGTCGTGAAAAAGCGCGGCAAATTTTAAGAGACTTCTTGCCGTAACATATTCGGAATAATTTTCGTTAAGGTTATTCTCTAAAGTATCTTTCGTTTTAGGGAAATATTTATCAAGTTTTGAAAGAATTTTCTCCAACGATTCATAAGTTTGAAAGCAATGTTGAAATAATCCTTTAGGATGATAATAAAAACTTTTTGCCGACGATTTCATATTCTTTATCATCGGAAAAAGAACATCCAATGCACCTATGTCATCCATAACGGCAAGATACCGTGAAGAATTTCGGCTGTTTAATATTCTGAAAAATTCGTTTTTTATCCTCTCTTTTGCAATACCTGCAAGTGCAGGAACGGATTTTTTCATTAATTTTACGGTATCCTGCGATATTGTAAAGTTATACTCGCAGGCAATTCTGAATGCCCTTAAAATTCTTAACGGATCCTGTTTAAAAATATTTTTGGAAACTGCTTTTATTTTTTTATCTTTTAAATCTTTTATTCCGCAGGAAACATCAATTAAATTTTTCTTTAAATTATCAAACTTGCCGATATCAACGGCAAGAGCATTAACGGTAAAATCTCTTGCAAGCAAGTCTTCTTCAATATTTTTCCCCTGCATAAGGGAGACATCAACATATTTTATTTCAAGATTGTTGAAAACGGCAATTCTGTAAATATGCATGTCGGAATGAAGAACAAAACTTGTACCATTTAATATTTTTGCAAGTTTTTTTGAAAATGCTCCAGCATTTTTTGACACAACCAAATCGACATCAAGAGATTTCTTCTTCAGAAGAATATCTCTTAAATATCCGCCTACGAGGTAAGTGTTTATTTTTTCTTTTTTTGATAATTCGATTATTTCTTTAAATTCTTTAAGCATATTTTTACTGTATCAAATATATTTTATTAACATAGATTCCCGACAGAGACACACGCACAACATCGCGGAAATGACACAGCTACGCGGTTGAACGGCAACGACATCAGATTGCCACGCTCGACATAGTTTCGCTCGCAATGACGACATTCTTTTTTTGTAATCCCCAAATATTTTTGTCGGGGATATCGTCGTTTATTGTACATTGTACATTATACATTATACATTTTTTCATACTTAAGTGCCAGTATTTTATCGGATATTTTTTTTGCAGCGGAAATATCATGCGTAATAAAAATAAGATTTGTTCTTTTTTCTTTCTTTATTTTTTCAAAAATTTCCATTATTATATTTTGGTTTATTATATCAAGAGAAGAAAATGGCTCGTCGGCAATTAAAAATTTCGGTTCTCTCAATAATGCTCTTGATATGGCTATTCTCTGTCTTTGCCCTCCGGAGAACTGATGAGGATATTTTGTAAAAACATCGTCTTCAATACCCACAAGTTTCAGTTTTTCAATAATAAAATCTCTTTTATTTTTAATATTTTTATCTACAGCTTCCAACAGACTGTAGCCTATTTTAAGTTTAGGATTAAAAGATGCGTATGGATTTTGAAAAATCATTTGAACGGTATTGGCAAATTCAATTTTTGAATAATCGGAAATATTTTTTCCGTTTATTTCTATATTACCGAAATCAAACGGAATAAGACGGCAGATTATTTTGGCAAGAGTACTTTTGCCGGAACCGCTTTCCCCGATAACGGAAAGGACTTCATTGTCTTTTAATTCAAAAGAAATATTGTCGAGAGCAACAAATTTCTTTTGTTTCTCAAAAAAGGAAGAGTTAATCTTATAGATTTTGGTTAAGTTTGTTATTTTTAACATTTTTTATTAAAAATTTTCTCCGAAAATTTTTAGCTTAGAGCTTAAGGCTGAAAGCTGAGAGTTTAAGGTATTTTTATAACATAGATTCCCGACTACGACCTTCGGGAATGAGAGACGGAACGGCAACAGCAACGAATTAACTACAGATATCTCACACTTACTACACTCGGTTCGAGATGACAGGAAGAAAGCTCGCTCACAATGAAGGACAAGGTCGTTTCCAATCTTCTAATTCTCTAATCTTCATAACCGGTGGTTGCAGTTAGCAGCAGTTTCGTATATTCATGTTGCGGATTTTTGAAGATTTCCGCCGTTACATTCTGCTCGACAACTTCACCCTTATACATTACGGCAATTCTATCACAGTATTTTTTTGCTACAGAAATATTATGAGTTATCATTATCACGGTTAAATTCATTTCTTTCTTTAATTCCGAAAAAAGTTCCAATATCTGTTCCTGTACATCGGTATCAAGCCCTGATGTAGGTTCGTCTGCAATAATAAGTTTAGGATTATTTATTACTGCCATAGCAATAAGTATTCTCTGTTTTTGCCCTCCGGAAAGCTGATGCGGATAAGAATTGTAAATTCTGTCAAAATCGTCAAGCTTTACTTTTTTAAAAATCTCTTTTACTCTATTTATTTTTTCTTCTTTGTTTAAATCTTTGTTATAAACTTCCAGAGCTTCAAGAACTTGTTTACCGACTTTTATAACCGGATTTAAATAAGAGTGAGGATCTTGTAAAACGATAGAAATATCTTTTCCCCTGATTTCAGAAATATCGGGCTGTAAATCTTTCCCGCAGAATTCAATGCTTCCTTTAGAAATTTTACCGTTATCTATGGATATAAGCCCCATTAAAGAAAGGGCAAGAGTACTTTTACCGGAGCCGGACTGACCGACAACGGCAAAAGATTCCCCCTCATTGATGTTGAGGTTGATATTGTGCAAGACTTCAACAAAGACGGAATTGACTATATAACCGGCAGATAGATTTTTTATTGACAATATGTCCATTTAAAATTTACTCCGCAATTTGTTAGCTGAGAAGCTGAGAAAGCTGAGAACGAAGTTGCTTTGCAACTTCTTAGCTGAGAAGTTTTCGGTATTTAAATAACATAGCAATGACAGAGGAAACGGCAAACAACAACGAATTAACTACAGATCTCTCACACTCGCTTCGCTCGGTTCAAGATGACAGACTAGAAGAAAGCTCGCTCGCAATGACAGATGAAACGACAATTTATAATTTATAATGTATAATTTACAATTAATGTAAAATTTTGCTTCGCATTTTTACCGACAATTCTAAATTCTAAATTGTAAATTATAAATTGTTTTTTTCATTTTTAGGATCAAAAGCATCTCTGACTGCTTCGCCGATAAGATTAAAAGACAATACCGTAATTAAAATTGCCAGCCCCGGAAAAACCGACAGCCACCACGCCATATAAATATAATCTTTACCCGATGTAAGTATCTGTCCCCACGACGGCATTGGAGGCTGAACCCCCAAACCTAAAAACGACAGTGCCGACTCCGTAAGAATTGCCCCGCCTATTGCAAGAGAAGAATATACCATTAACGGAGAAACAATGTTCGGCAGAATATGCACGGTAAATATTTTTATATTACTTACTGCCATCATTTTTGCCACAAGAATAAATTCTCTTTCTTTTAACGATAAAACTTCCGCCCTGATAAGCCTTGCCAGTCCCGGCCAGGATGTACAGCCGATAACAATCATAACATTATAAATATTAGGTTCAATAAAAGCAATAACAAGTATTATTAAGAAAAAAGTCGGAAAACATAAAACAATATCGGTAAAACGCATTATAACGTAATCAATTTTACCGCCGTAATAGCCTGAAATTATGCCTAAAAATGTTCCTATAACAAGAATAATAAAAACAGAAATAAAACCTACAGATAACGAAACTCTTGCTCCGTAAATAATTCTGGTAAAAACATCTCTGCCTAAATCATCCGTTCCGAAAATATGTTGTGCGGACGGAGCCTGCAGCCTTTCAATTAAATTTTGTTCCGACGGAGTATAAGTAGTAATGACAGGTGCGAAGACTGCTGCAAGTATGAGCAACAGAATAAATATGATTCCGATGATAAAAAATTTATTAGTTTTCATAAAATTTATGATACAAATTTTAACTGATAAGCCGAGCCGCGGACTTTGTCCGCTCAGCTGAAAAGTTTAAGGTATTTTATACTATATATCCCTGATAGAGACACATGCGCAACATCGCGGGAATGACAGACAACGACAAAACTTGGATCCTAAATCAAGTTCAAGATGACACCGCTACGCATTTTTTATTCTCGGGTCGGCCCAGGTGTATAAAACATCTGCAATAATATTTCCAAGTAAAGTCAATATTGCCGTAAGTGTGGCTATTCCCATTACTACGGGATAATCACGTGCCATTACGGCTTCATATCCTAAACGCCCTATTCCCGGATAGGAAAATATCGTTTCAAAAATAAAGCTGCCACCTATAAGACCGGGAATAGAAAGACCTATTATCGTTATCATAGGAAGCAAAGTATTTTTTAAAGCATGTCTGAAAATGACCTGTTTTTCCGTTAAGCCTTTGGCATAAGCAGTTTTGATATAATCCTGTTTTAAAACATCCAACATGCCCGAACGTGTATATCTGGATAAAGATGCCAACGAAACTATTACGGAAACAGAAACGGGAAGAACTAAATGTTTTGATATATCCATAATTTTTTCAAAAACATTCATTGTATCAAAATTAAATGAATACAAGCCGGATATCGGCAGCCAGCCCAAATTAATACCGAAAAGTATCATAAACATCAACGCCAGCCAAAACGACGGCACGGAATATAAAACAAACAAAATAATTGTTATGGATTTATCGGCAAAAGAATCTTTTTTGACGGCACAGTAAATACCCAAAGGTATTGAGATAAGACAGATAAAAAACAAGGATAAAACATTTAATAAAATTGTTGCAGGCAGTCTTTCAAAAATTTTATTTCGTGCAGGGCGCATATCTTTAAAAGAATTACCGAAATCAAAAAAGACAAACCTTTTCATCCAGTCAAAATATTGAATATAAACAGGTTTATCCAAGCCGTAAAGTTTCTGCAGTCTTTCTTTAGATTCGGCAGAGACTTTCATATTCATATCGGTAACAACATCCGTAGGTTTGCCCGGTGCCATATGCATAACAAAAAATGTTATTATTGTTATACCGATTAATATAGGAATTGAAGAAATAATACGCTTGATTAAATAAGTCATAAAAATTTGTTCCGCAATTTTTTAGCTGAGAAGCTGAGAACGAAGTTGCTTTGCAACTTCTTAGCTGAGAAGTTTTCGGTATTTAAATAACATAGATTGCGGATCAAGTCCGCAATGACAGATGAAACGGTAAACAGCAACGAATTAACTACAGATCTCTCACACTCGCTTCGCTCGGTTCGAGATGACAGACAGGAAGAAAGCTCGCTCGCAATAACAGTAACAAAGACTACATTCTTTTGAAGATGTCGGATTTTAAAGAAGATACGCGGTCTAAAAAAACAAATCCGTCGAGATGGTCTATTTCATGCTGAATAACTATAGATTCAAAGCCGTGAGTTTTTAATTTTTGTAAATTGCCGTCAATGTCGGTATATTCCACTTCTATTTTATTTTTGCGTATTACATTTCCTGTGAAGTTCGGAACACTTAAACACCCCTCGCGGGATTTTAATTTACCGGACATATAAGTTATTTTAGGATTTATCATTACCAACAGACCGTTATTGTGATGCGGTTTGGGGTTTAAGGAAACATCCACCAATATTAAACGAGATAACACTCCTACCTGCACTGCTGCTATTCCGACGCAGTGAGAAGAAGACAACATTATTTCCCGCATACCTGATATGAGATTTTTAACATCAGTATCTATTTTTTCTATAGGCAGGCTTTTTTGTTTTAATATAGGATTGGGAATAGTGATTATATTTAACATTTTAATTAAAAAATTTGTTCCGCAATTTGTCAGCTGATAAGCTGAGACGCGGACTTTGTCCGCTCAGCTGAAGAGCTGAAAGTTTAAGGTATTTAAATAACATAGATTGCGGATCGAGTCCGTAATGACAAACTTTCTTCTAATCTTCCAATCATCTAATCTTCAAATCTTCTAAATTGCAGAAGCATCTGCCTGGTTAATGAAAATTTCCACTTCTAAATCGTGTGCAAGATGATGTAAATTATGCTTAAACTCACTTATATTTACTTTTTTAGGAATATTTACTTCCAAAAGCATTATATATACTTTTTGTTTGTTGTTACCGGAAATTTTCGTCTGGACATCAGTTATATTAATTTTATTGTCAGCTAAATATCTGCTGACACTGTAAACTATACCGGACTTATCCGCACCGTAAACGGCAATAACATAATCACCGTAATTTTTTTTATCTTTTTTGGGTGCATCAACTTCGTTTACGGATATTGATAAATCCAAGTTTTTAAGAGAAGATTTAAGTTTTGTTTTTATTTTTGAAACATCTGCATTTTTAGGATATGCAAGAAGAAGTATCACGGCGAACTGACCGCCGAGAAGCGTCATTGTAGAATCTTCAATATTACATCCCAGTTCAAAAAGAACTTTTGATATTGAACTGACGATGCCGGGCTTATCTTTGCCGATGGCGGAAAGTGAAAGTTTGTTCATGGTTTTTCCTTATAATGAATTGATTATTGCGACGGCAGATTTCTGCAAGAGGTCGGTATAAGACTTATTATTTGTTTTACCAAAGCCTTTCTCTTGAGAAGTTATACTGTTTATTTGAGTATTTTTATCCGAAGATAAAAGCTCTGCCGTTATATTGGCACTTGATATAAAAAGGTCTGAATCGGCGCTGTATAAACTCTTCAGTTCCGTTTTCGTTGATTCAAGAAAAGCAAAATTTACATTTAATATAAAATCCGCATTTTCTTTAACAATAACAAATCCGTTCTGTATAAGATACGCTCTTAAAGTCGAAGAAAAATCACTGCCGGTTTTGTTTGAGACAACATTCATTTTTATTTTCTTTTTGTTTCCCAAGAAATTCAACTCATCAGAAACAGTTTTAAACGAATAATTGTTATAAAAATCTTCATCTAAATTGAACGTAGTCTGCAAATCAAGTTCAAGCTTGTAATTTGATTTTTTTAAATAAGAAACTTTGTTAAAAGAATAATTAATCTTTCCGTCTTCGTCAGAGTAAACCGTTTCAATAGAAAAATTATTTATTGTTTTAACATTAAAAGCATACCTCTTGCAAACATCGGTAACATTTTTACCCGAGAAATATGCAGAAATATCCGCTTTTATTCCGCTGAGATTTTCCGAAGATGAAAAGGAGTTTTTAAAACCGACTTTAGATAAAATATCATTAATTTTTGAAACTATCTCAGATTCCAATGTTTGATTAATTCCGTAATTATAAATTACTCTTAGTATTTCAAACAGTTCCTGAAGAGATTCGCTGTATAAACCTTTAGCAATACTGTCGTTTGCTTTAGAATGTCTGTTTATAATGTTCTGTCTGAGTTGTTCGTATTCTTTTGCAAGGCGGGCTTTTTCCTCTTCGTAATCTTTTTTGTTATATTCGACAAGAGCATGAACCGTATAAGATTTTTTTCCACCGTCATTATATTTTTCAAAATAAACATCTTTTACTTTTGTATTAAGAACACGAACTTTTGATGTTTTTGTTTTTGTTCTGGAATCTATAAAAGAGCCGGTTTCGGTTATAATTTTTTCCGTATTTACGGACATTGCAAGATCCAAACTTTCAACAGCTTGTGTAAGAGCATCGTTAATTGCAAGTTTTCTGGCTGTATCAAATTTTTCATCGACGGCAGAACCTGCAAAATATAAACTCTTTTTATCTTCACTGTTTTTTCCTATCCAATCCGGCATTTTTTTTGAAGAACGTTCAACAAGCTTAGCCTGTAATACCGAAGCATTACAAACTAAGCTGAGAACTATTAATAAAATTGTATAGAATTTTATTTTTAACATAATTATTTTGCGGCAGAGTCGCCGTAAAATCTTTTTTCTGCATCCTGTAACAATTCTTTTGCACTCTTATTCTGTGCTACCTGTGCAGATGTATCGGTGAAAGCTCTTTTTACCAATTCATCATAAGTTTTTTCCGGTATGGATACTAAAGTGTATGTTCTCCAGAAAACTTTACTGTCGGAACCGCTTACTTCCTGTATTTTTTCGCTGTAGTTTTCTTCTACTGCAATTCCCGATACCTGAAGTTTGTTAACGTTTGACATAAATACATCTTTTAAATATCCGCCGGTAGAATCTTCATATACACCTGTTTCCAGACTTCTGCCGAATTCCACGCCGATTGTATTTTTAATCTGTTCTGCAACTTTTGTCTGTGCTGCAGCGAAAGATGCTCTTCTGGAAGCTTCTATATTTGAGAAACCTTCAGATACTGCCGTATAGAATATTTTATTATCTTTCTTATAATATTCCGTTCCGCTCTTAACCCATTTAGGCTGATCGCCTCTGGGAATAGTTTCAATAATAGTTTGTTTTACCTGCTGATCTTGAGAAATTTTACCCTTTCCGCTGCAACCGACCAATCCCAAGAACATAAAACTGAATGCTATTGCCAATAATTTTTTCATTTTTTATCCTCTAAATTTAACTTCGAGATCCCGCATCAAGTGCGGGATGACAGACAACGACTTAACAACAGATTCCCGACAGAGACGCACGTGCAACATCGCGGGAATACAGACATTTTTAACGGCGAGATCCTTCGCTTCGCTCAGAATGACACCGCTACGCGATTTTTAGAAATAGAATCTTATACCTGCCTGCGGTAACCAGTCTGCGAAAACTCCAAAATCTGAAACACTGTTTGCTCCATTAACATCTGGTTTAACTTGTGTATAACGAATTCCCATTTCCGTAAGAACTGATAAACAAGGAAGAACAAAATATTCTGCACCAACTCCGCCTTGGAAACCGAATATAGAATTATCTACATCCTGAGCACCGCCCTGTCCTTTAAGTTTATAAGTTCCGAAATTAAGACCGGCTAACCAATAAATGTTTAATTTGTTAATTTCTACAATTTTACCTATAACATTTGCTCCAACCAAAAATCTTGAATTTATATCTCCGCTGCCGAAGCCCAATTTAACATCTATACCGAAAGTATCATTAAACCAATATCTTCCTGCAACTTGGTCAAATGTAATTGTTCCACCATTAAACCAACCTGCCTGAGGTACATCAAAAGATGTTTTAGAATAACCGATACCAAAATTTCCGCATGAAGCAGAGTTGCTTTTGCTGCTTGAAGAAACACTTCTCTGAGAACTGCCATAATTGTTACTGCCTACTCCGCCTCTTGCTGCAAATGATACACCTACGCAAAAAACTAAAGCCATTACTACTACTGACAACCTTTTCATCCGATACATCCTCCTTTTTTATTTTTTACTACGAAAATTTTATTTAATCTCATGAACTGTAGGATACCACATCAAGTGCGGGATTACAGTTTTTTTGTCGTTCTCACCCATTAAGCTAAAAAATCGCAAAGCGATTTTTTATAACTCTCCTTTAATGTCCATCTGTTCTATTTCTATTGAAGCTATTTTTCCGTACAAACTACCCTGTTCCGTTGCTTTACGATACCATTCAAGAGCTTTTTTGTAATTTTTCTTTACATAATAATACATATCGCCGAGTTTTTCCTGAGCATAAAGTTTACCGTCTTCCGCCGCTATTAAGAACAATTCAAATGCTCTCTTATAATCCTTCTTAACAAAAATACCGAAATAGTACATGGAAGCTAAAACTTCCTGAGCTTTTTTATTTTTAGCATCTGCATATTTATTTAATAAAGAAACTGCTTTTTTAAAATCTCTGTCGGTTCCTTTTCCACTGAACAACATCCAAACCATTTCAAGCTGAGCATCTTTATTATCATTTTCTGCAGCCATAGAATAATATTTAAAAGATTCCTTATAATCCTGAGCAACTTTATCTGTTCCGTCGTAGTAAATTTTTGCAAGTTTCATCTGTGCATTAACATCATTGTTTTCGGCATACTTTTTCAACTTTGATATTTCATTACCACAACCAATAAACGACACAAGACACAATGCAATCACTGCAAATCTAAAAGTTTTCATACGATTTTCCTTTTATTTTTATTGCCTAATATTTTATAAAATTCTTATTTAAATTACAACAAATCGGACGGGTCAAGTTCCATATTGATATAAGTCTCGGGAGGGAGTTTTATTTTGGCTGAAACATTTTCGAGTACTTCTTTAATTTCGGCTCTTTTGCCTTTTAAAATAATCTGCCATCTGTAAGTATTGTTAAGACGAGCAATATAAGACTGTGACGGGCCCAAAAGATATACGGCATAGTTAAGCTCCATCATCTCTCGCTCAATAAATTTATATAATGTCTCGACAAAAACCAAACATTTATTATTATCTTTATTTCTTACGGTAACCTTTGCAACATTGCAAAAAGGCGGATAAAACAATTCTTTCCTGTATTCTATTTCCTGCTCGTAAAATTTATCGTAGCCGTATTCCCGACAAAATTTCAAAGCATAATTGTCGGGATAACGGGTTTGTACCAAAACTTTCCCCTTGATATCCGCTCTTCCGCAGCGCCCTGCCACCTGTGTAATAAGCTGAAAAGTTCTCTCGGAAGAATGAAAATCCGGAAGATACAAAGAAGTATCGGCATCAACAACACAAACAAGAGATACCCTCGGAAAATCAAAACCTTTCGTTACCATCTGTGTTCCCAAAAGAATGGAATATTCTTCGTTTTTTATCCCCTCGTAAACATCGGTATAAACTTTTTTGGACGTTACGCTGTCTCTGTCCAAACGAAATATTTTGGTATGCGGAAATAGAGCCTTTAAATCCTGTTCCACACGCTGAGTTGCAACGCCTATAACTCTGTATTCCGAATTACCGCACTCGGGACATTTTAAAGGAAACCTTAATTGTCTGCCGCAATAGTGGCATTCCAAATGCTCGGGATTTTTATGATATACCATGGCAACGGAACAATCCGGACACTGTATTACCGTATCGCAGTTTTTGCATACTATCGACGGAGAATAGCCTCTTCTGTTTAAAAATATTATTACCTGTTCCCTTCTGGCAAGAGCCGTTTTGATTGCGGCAAGCATAGGTTTGGAAAATACGGAAAAAGAGGTCTTTATATCTTTTAAAGAAATTAATTGTATTTCCGGAAGAGCTTTATTGTCTATTCTGTCAGGCATTTCAAGCAATTTATATTTTCCGAGCATTGTATTATGATAAGTTTCTATCGATGGTGTAGCGGAACCGAATACTACTACGGCATTATTGTATTTTGCACGCCACAAGGCAATTTCTTTTGTATCGTAGGACGGTTTGTTATTCTGCTTATATGTATTTTCGTGTTCTTCATCAACAATTATCAACCCCAAATTTTTAAAAGGCAAAAACACGGCAGACCTTGCCCCGACAACGATTTTTATATCCCCCGTAAGTATGGAATTGAATATTTTATATTTTTGAATTGTAGTTACTTCGCTGTGCCACAGAGCAACTATATCACCAAAACGTTTATTAAGTATGGATATAAACTGTTCCGGAAGAAGAAAAATCGAAGATTTATTTCTATCAATTGCAGTTTGAATACTTCTTAAATAAACTTCGGTTTTACCGGAACCGGTTACACCATGTATAAGAAAATTTTCGTTTTTATCGGAAGCTATTGCTTCGCTGATTTTTTCAAAAGCATTTTTTTGGTGTTCTGTCATCGTAAAGTTAGGATTAAAGATTTTAATTTCTTTATTTTTCTGTTTCGTATTTCTTTTCGGAGCTTTTAGAGAAGCCGGCACTATTACGGACATTGCTTCCCCTTCCGAACAAAGGTAAGTTTGTGCCAGCCACTTGGCAAGTTCAATAACTTCATCGCTCAAAACGTCTATTTTGTCTATAACAGATATAAATTCTTTAAGTTTTATTGTTTCGACAGGATGATAATCTTCAATAACAGATACGGCGTATCCGACCAGCACCCTTGAACCGAAAGGAACAGAAACACGCCGGTATTTAATTTCTTTATCTTGATATTTTTCCGGGATTGTATAATAAAAAGATTGTTTTAAAGGAATAGGTAATATAACTTCTATCACTTTCATAGTTAAGCCTTTTTACCGATAAAAGCCATAACTTTTTTCATATCCTGCCAAACATCTTTTTTAAGGTTTGGATTTCTTAAAAGCGCCGCAGGATGGTATGTAGGCATCAATTTTATTCCGTTATATTCCTGAAACTTTCCCCTTAAATTGCTCATCAAATCTTCAGTTTTCAACAAAGCTCTCGTAGATGATGCCCCGAGAGTTATAATAACTTTAGGATTGATTATTTTTATCTGTTCGTCAAGATACGGCTGACATGCAGCCATTTCCTGAGGAGTAGGCGGTCTGTCATTGCTTCTTAGTTCCGGATTTGAAGAATCTTTCATGGGATGACATTTAACGATATTTGCAATATACACCGTTTCCCTCGTGTAGTGCATAGCTTCTATAATTTTGGTAAGCAGGTCGCCTGCTCTGCCGATAAAAGGCTGCCCTTTGTGATCTTCCTGGAAACCGGGACCTTCCCCCACAAACATAATATCGGCATAAGGACTGCCCGAACCGAACACTGCATTAAGCCTTGTTGCTCCGAGTCCGCACTTCTGACAGTTGACTACTTTTTTCTTCAACTCTTCCAAAAGCTGTTCGGCATTTTTATCCTGTTCAATATTTTTGGACGGCTTCAATGACGGTTCCTGTTTTTTGGGTTGAACGAGCTGTTCCGTAACTATCTCTTCTTCTCCCCAATTTTTATACTCATTAACGGCAGTTTTGGCAAGTTTTATTATTTTTAAATATTCCGATTGATTCATTAATTATCTCTTTTGCGGTTTTTTGTTTAGACGACAATTTTAAAACTTTTCTTTTTTTATCTTTAAATATCAATATTACTTGAGATTTGTCGGATGATATGGCTGAAGATTTATTTGCAACAATCATATCAAGATTCTTTTCTTTCAGTTTTGTTTCGGCATATTTTAATAAATTTTTTGTTTCAAGTGCGAAACCGACAACGGTTTGATTTTTATTTTTATGTTCGGAAACATATTTTATTATATCAGGATTTTTTACAAGCTGCAGGCTGAAAGTTCCGTTATTTTTGATATTTTGTTTTTTTATTTTATCTTTTGAAACAACTGCAGGTCTGTAGTCGCTTACCGCTGCCGCACCGATAAAAATATCGGCACTCTTTAAATTTTTTTTAACGGCAGCAAGCATATCTCTTGCACTCGTTACTTCTGTTACTTTACAATTTTTATTTTGTTTTATTTCAACACTGCTCGGACCTTTAACAGCAAACACTTTACATTTTTGTTTCAATGCTTCTTCTATCAAAGCTTTACCCATTTTTCCCGAAGAAGCGTTAGAAATAAAACGAACAGGATCAATATATTCACGAGTAGAACCGAGAGTGATGAGAAGAGTTAACATAAGAACCTTTTAAAGAATTCGTCATTGCGGACTTGATCCGCAATCTATATT
>CAJOJJ010000026.1:15419-20656 GCA_905234925.1 uncultured Endomicrobiia bacterium | reverse complement strand
TTTTGCAAGCTTATCTATTATCGGTCCGCCCGGGTAAGTAAGCCCTAAAATTTTGGCGGCTTTATCAAAAGCTTCTCCGCAGGCATCGTCTCTCGTACCGCCTAAAAATTTATATTTTCCGTAATCTTTTATTATTACAAGTTCCGTGTGACCGCCTGAAATTACTATACTTAAAAAAGGCGGTTTTAAATTCTTATTTTCTATTGCCGCAGAAAAAATATGCCCCTCAATATGGTTTACCGGTATAAACGGTTTTTTATAAATATAAGAAAGAGTTTTAGCCGTCATTAAACCGACGAGCAGTGAACCTGCCAAACCGGGACCGTACGTGCAGGAAATACAATCGATTTTTTCGGCGAAATTTGCAAATGAGATACCGGCCTGTTTCAGTGCTTCCTCAACTACGATATTGACATTTTTTATGTGGGCACGGGAAGCCAGTTCCGGAACGACGCCGTTATATTTGGCATGTATCGGAATTTGCGATGATATTATATTTGACAACACTTTTGTGCCGTTTTCTACAACGGCAGAGGAAGTATCGTCGCAGGAGGTTTCAAGTGCAAGTATTTTCATTGTGATACATTATTGCGACTGAAATATTTTGGACTACGCCATTACATTTGGCTCCCTTATGTGTTTTTTTAGCTGAAAAGTTTTCGGCAAAAAGTGCTTTGCACTTTTTGTTATTAATTAGCTTAACAACAGATCTCTCGTCGCTTCGCTCACTCGAGACGACAAACAAATAACTTGTATCCCGAATCAAGTCCGGGATGACACCGCTTCGCAGTTTCTGTCGTATATTGTACATTGTACATTAAAATAGTTGCTTTGCAACTTCTTAGCTGAGAGTTTAAGGTACTTTTATAACATAGATTCCAGATTACGACACTCGGGAATGACAGACTAAAACACTATTTTAAGATCAGTTCGGAATAAACCGTTTTCTTACTAAAAAAAGAATATTTTAGAGAACCGTCGGGATTTTTACTTCTGTTAAGACCGAGTTTAAAATTTCTCGCTATAGTTTTCAGTATAGGTTCAAAATTTTCGGGTTTCTGCCCTTTATTAAGTTTAATTTCTTTAAAATATTTATTGTATGTTATATTTTTATCTTTTATTTCCTTTACATACTGGCTGACAACGTTCTGCTGCTGCAAACCGTTTGATGTAAGTGCCGTAATAATGTTGTTATCAAGCAGCACTTCCATCGGCTCCGATGCGGAAGCGGCTGTGCTTACAACAGATGCACGATTTTTATCCGTTTGGTCAGACTCATTTTTTTTTGCCGACTGATACGACAGGGCAAGTATAATACCTGCAACAAACAGGATTAAAAGATATATTTTTATTAAACAACCGCTTTTTTCTTTTTTATCGTTAGACATAATGTTTTTTCCTTTTATAGATGAACGACTAAACGGCAACTGCTAACAGAAAAAAATGTAAATGAACTTTAACATAGATTCCCGACCAACGGCTCTTCGGGAATGACAGACTATTTACCCTTTAAAAGATTAACGGCGGTTTCGAGAACTTCATCTTTTACAGTCTCATCTTCCGCATTCTTAGTATCTTTATCGCCGTCTTTCACAATCTCAACTCCGCTAATATTTCCATCTTCCGTTTTATCTTTATTTTTTTCTTTGCTCTTATTTTTGTTTTTCTTGGGAAGTTTATCGGATTCCGCCTGCATATAAAGTTTTACTTCCGTCTCGGGAGAAACTTCCACATAAACATCGGGCGTAATACCGTTGGTTTTATCTTTTTTATTATCGGAATGCGTAATGTTTCTGCCGGACGGCAAATAATATTTCGCGATTGTCAATCTTAAAGCATTTCCGCCGGATAAAGGAATAATAGTCTGAACACTGCCTTTTCCGAAAGAATTCGAACCGACAACCGTTGCACGTTTATAGTCCTGCATAGTACCGGTAACAATTTCCGATGCTGACGCAGAACCTCTGTTGATAAGAATTGCCATAGGTAAATCCGGATATAAAGGAACTTTCTGCGTGTAATAGTTCTGCTCTATCATTTTGTCTCTGCCTCTGGTTGAAACCACTATACTGTTTTCTTTTATAAACAGAGAACAAATATCTACCGCAGAATCCAAAAGACCGCCGGGATTGTTTCTTAAATCCAATATAAGCGAAGTCATACCGTCTTTGGAAAGTTCTTTTAACATCTTTTCCATATCGGCTGCGCTCTGTGCGTTAAATTCGGACAATCTTATATAACCGATATTATTTTCCAACATCTTTTTTTTGACGGTTTCTATTTTAATTTTTTTTCTTTTTATCGTAAAAGTAAGCTCTTCTTTGGTTGCAGCCCTGTATATGGTAAGCACTACCGTAGTACCTGGATTCCCCCTCATCAATTTTACCGCTTCGTCGGTAGACATATCCATAGTGGACTTGTCGTCGATTTTTGTAATTTTGTCTTCTGGAAGAATACCGGAAAAATATGCCGGTGTATCGGGAATAGGCGTCAGTACTGTAAGCTCGTCGTCCTGAGTGGTAATACGAAGCCCTATACCGCCGTAAGACCCCTGTGTTTCGGTTTTCATTTCCTTATAGTCTTTCTCGTCCATAAACTGCGAATAAGGGTCTAAAGATTTTACTACGCCTTTTATTGCTCCAAGTGCAAGGTCGTTCGGTTTTTTCTCCTCGACATATTTGGAGTCGATGATTTCCATTATGTCCACCATCATACGAAGTGTGGAATATGTTTCGTCGGATTTGGCGAACGACGGAACGCTGAATGTGATAAATATTGATATTAATAATATTAAGAATGTTAATTTTATTTTGAACATCTATACTCCAAAAAGCGGTATTCTTATAACATAGATTCCCGACCAACGGCTCTTCGGGAATGACAGACGAAACGGCACTGTACAATAAACGGCAACGGCAAAATAATGTAAATGAACTTTAACATAGATTCCCGACCAACGGCTCTTCGGGAATGACAAACGGAACAATTATTTCTTTTCTTTCAGCCAAAGAAGAGGGTCTTCGGGAACATTATATTGACGCACTTCAAAGTACAAAACCGAATTATCTCCCGCACCTACAGTTGCCACAGGCTCCTGACGAGCAACAACTTTATTGGATTTTACCAATATATCTTTCAGCTGCCCGTATATGCTGAAAAATATCCCGTTATGATCCACAATAATCATCTTTCCGTAACTTTTAAATTCTCCGGTAAAAACGACTGTTCCCTCTTCAACGGATTTTATTACGGCACCGTTTTGCGCTTTAATTTTAATACCGTTGGAAACAACAACGGTATCAATTTCAGGATGTTTATTTTTACCGTATTTTAAAACTATTTTTCCGTCAACAGGCCACGGAAGATTGTTTTTTCTGGTATTTGTATTTTTTTCTCTTAAGGATCTTGTCTTATCGCGTTCTTTATCGTTTGCCAGTTTAAGCTTGGTTATGAGCGCTTCCAATGATTTTTTGGAGCTGTCCATTCTTTTAATTTCTTTTTCGGCTTGGGCTCTTTTGTCGGAAGCATCTTTCAACTGCTTGTTTTTATTTTTCCGAACATCCATATTTTTGTTGAGGATATTCTGATGTTTTAACTTTTGTGAAACAAAATTCTGTTTTGATTTGGAATATTTATTTATTTTATCTTTAGCTTTTACACTTCTGTCGGATGCATCTTGATAATTTACAACATCGTCTTTAATAACCATAACCTGTATTTTACGATGCAGAGGATACGAAAAATAAGACGCTGTTTCCTGCTTTACATATTCCAAAATTTTTTTATTTATCTGCTCAATATAAAGCTGCCTTTCCGTATAGGCTTTTGAATACTCGTTTGAAGCGGCATTGATATCATTCTCAACGGTCTTTATTTTTTGTTTTAAAGAATCCACGTCTTTTTGATTTTTGGATATCGTCTTTGAAATATTTTGGAGTTCCTGCTTATACTGTTTTTCCTGTTTAACAAGTTTTTCCTTTTCAGCCTGTTTGGCAGACAGAGTATTCTGCAGCTTGTTAAGCTCTTTTTTTCTGTTTTTTAAGTCGGTATTAACGTCGGCAAAAGACACTGACACCAAAAATATGACAAGAAAAGAAATAATTAAATTTTTAATTTTGAACATTGGCTTCTTTGGTTATAAGATTAATCATTAAACTGAGCGGAACCGCAACAAACAAAACATGATAATCAAGAGCAAAAATATTGTTATCGGGATATACCGCAAAAGCAATACACATAAAGGCATATGCCAAAAGTGATGCCAGTATACCAAGACCGGCTTCAAAGAAAATATCTCCCGCAAGACCTTTTACAGCAAACAGAAGAACTTTAAATATCAGCATTACCGTAATTAAAAGAAATGATATCGTAAACAACTCTCTGTAAGCCGTAAATAATTTTTTATATTTGAAGAAAAGTTCGTATGCCGGGATATCGAAAACAACGTCATCAATAAAATCGATATTCGTAAATTCTTTACGAAAAGTTTCCAGTTCGGAAATATTTTTTACTTTAACATTATTTACCAATATGAAAGCCGGCATAACAAAATTTTCTTTAGGAACAAACTCCGCCAGTTCCGGATTGGAAGCTGCAAAACTGTCGAAAGAATCCGCATCGACATATTCCGCGATATCAAACTTATTGTAATCTTTAAGTCCGGCAATAATATCTTCTTTCGTTTGCTCCGTATTGCCGCCGATAAACAACGCAGCTTTCAAATCGGAATTATATTTATCAAGACTTGCGTTTACATTAAAATAGAACTGAACGACAAGTATTATAAATACGTTCAGTATCGTAACAAGAAAAAATTTTAATATTTTGGAAAAATTTATTTTCATATATTTTTATTGTAAATATTATCTTCTATTTTTCTTTTAATTGCAACATTGTACATCTTTTCATATTCGTCGACCGACTGCGACCATGAATAATGACATGCAAAAGCATTTGAAATTACTCTGTTCCACAAGAAAGGATTTTTGTATATATCATAAGCACGCCATATGGCATATTCAAGTTGTTCTCCCCTGTAAAAATCAAAAACAAAACCGTTGCCTTTGAGAGTATTGGTTGAAAAATCCTGTATGGTATCGGAAAGCCCGCCGGTTTTATTTACTATAGGAATCGTTCCGTAAGCCAACGCTATTATCTGGCTTAAACCGCAAGGTTCAAACTTCGACGGCATCAAAAAAGCATCGGAGCCTGCATAAATTTCATGTGCAAGCGGTTCG
>CAJOJJ010000026.1:0-15397 GCA_905234925.1 uncultured Endomicrobiia bacterium | reverse complement strand
TTGTATCTTTAATATATCTGTCACCCGAACCCAAAACAACTATCTGAATATTCTGATTAATAACTTTGCTTATCACATCCATTATAAGATCAAAACCTTTCTGCATATCAAATCTTCCGACGCTGCCGACAAGAAAAGCATTTTCGTCGGTTTTAAAACCGCACTTTTCCTGAAGAGCTTTTTTGCAGAGTTTTTTATTTGCATAATTTTCTGCAGAGAAATTCGCAACAATATTTTTATCTTCTTTAGGATTCCAGTACGAGTAATCTATTCCGTTAAGAATACCGAAAACATCGTTTTTTCTGGTCTGCAGAACCACTTCCATTCCTTTACCCGCAGGACCTTGAATTTCATTTGCATACGTCGGGCTTACAGTCGATATAATATCGGTATAAGCAAGACCTGCTTTCATATAATTGAATGTGTTGTAAAATTCCAGTTTGTCGCTTTTATAATCTTCCCAAGAGAAACCTGCCATCGGCAAAGTACTTGCCGCATCGAAACTTCCCTGAAAGGCAATATTGTGAATGGTATAAACCGACGAGGTATTCCAAAAGAAACCGTCGTTTAAATTAACCGTTTTCAAATATGCGGGAATCAACCCGGTGTGCCAGTCGTGGCAGTGTATGATATCGGGACGGAACATCAACGCTTTCGTCGCTTCAATTGCCGCCTTAGAGAAGAAAATAAATCTCTCTCTGTTGTCTCCGTAACCGATACCGGAATCATCGCCGTAAACACCGAGCCTGTTAAAATATCTCAAATTCTCTATAAAATATACCGGGATATCTCCGTCAAGCATACAGGTTTTTATTCTGAAATTTTCCTGTTCTCTGCCCACATAAACGGAAAGTTTGTACGGAAGGCTCTCCAATCCGTACTTTGCACCGTCTATCATTCGATATTTCGGAATAATAATTCTGACATCGTGACCTTTCTTTTTTAAATACTTAGGGAGTGTCCCTACAACATCTGCAAGCCCGCCTGTTTTAACAAAAGGCACACATTCTGCCGCTACCATTAGTATATTCATAAAAAATACTCCGTATTTTTTAGAAGATTTGAAGATTGGATGATTGGAAGATTGGAAGCTATTTTGTAAAAATTGCTTCGCAATTTTTGCTGATTATTCAACTTAACGACAAGATTGCTTCGTCGACATAAAATGTCTCTTCGCAATGACGACTTTGTTGTTGTCGTTTATTGTACATTGTACATTATTTTCCAATCTTCTACTCTTCTAATCCTCTAATCTTCAAAATTACCTTAGGTAATTTTAATCTATTTCCCTCAAGAATTTGGCTGAGTCTTCGGGAATGGTAGGATTAACATACATTCCCGAGATTAAATCAAATCCGCTGTATTTTGTTAATCTCGGCACTATTTCCACGTGCCAATGATAATAATCCATTTTGTTTTCTTTTAAAGGATAAGAATGCAGCATTAACGTATATGACAAGTCTCTGCCGAGAGCTTTGTGTAGTTTTCTTATAGCTCCTATTGTTATCTCTGCAAACTCGCCTATTTTATTCCTGTCGTTCAATATTCTGTAATCAAACGTATGTTCTTTCGGGAATATCCAAGTTTCAAAAGGAAACCTCGACGCAAAAGGAATGAAAGAAACAAACGATTCGTTTTCCATGACAATTCTTTTCTTGGACGATATTTCCTGATCGATTATATCGCAGAACAAACATCTTTCCTTATAATCGTAATATTTTTTTGCCGTGTCTATTTCAATTTTAACCGCTTTGGGAATAATGGGAAGCGCCACCAGCTGAAAGTGCGGATGAACTACAGTTTCTCCGTGTAAGCTAAAATATATTCAAGCCTTATATCATTTTTCAAATCGTTAATTCTGTCCTGCAGTGCCAAAGTGTTTGCTACAAAATTTTCCTTATTGTTATACAAAGTTATATAATCATGCGATTGAGATTCTATTAAAATTTCGTGGGCTCCGACACCCATCATCTTATCATACAAACCTTCGGCTTTTCTGATGATATTTCCCTCTATGGTAAGAATAGGTTTGTTATTAGGTATTACTTTTATGTGCCAGTCTTTAGCGTCTTTGGAAATTTTGCTGCCGTTTTTATCGTAGCAGGCTATCGGAGCAGGAATTAATTTTTCGTTACCGACACAAAAAGGGCAGATACCCGGTTGTTCTGCTTGAGACGGCTTAGGAATCTCAAACTGAAAGTCTCTGGTATCGTTTATTATTACCCACCTTGAAGAAACAGGATCTTTTCTGAGTTCTATCATAAAAACACTCCGAAATTTTTAATGTATAATGTACAATGTACAATAAACGGCAACGGCGAAACGACAAAATAATGTAAATGAACTTTAACATAGATTCCGTGTCTAAACGTTACCGTTCGCACGGAATGACAAACTCTTTTCTTTGTTGTTTAAACCCTTAAGCTCTTCACCTTTTTTCACCTGTCGTTATCATTCCTTAATTTTTTCCAAAAGGCGGTTGGCTTCAGCTTTATCAGGCTCATACTGCAAAGATTTTCTCAGCAGAGGTTCTGCATTTTCAGTGTAACCTGCAGAAAACTGCTGCAATGCCTGCTCATAATATTTTTGAGCAAGAATACTTTTTACCCTTTCAAAATCTTTTTTCGCCTGCTCGTTTTTATCATAGTAATCTACGGTTTCTTTATACAAGTTATAGGCACCCTCCAAATCTCCTTTGGATTCAAATGCCTTTGCCTCATTATAAATTTGCCTTGATATTGCCATTTTGGACTTATCCAAATAATTGTTTGCCTGTTCGTTATAATTAAAATATTTATTCTTTTCCGCTAAAATTTTCAGCTCTTCAAAGGTTACTATTGCACCGTCATAATCTTTCAACGTGTACTGTTCCAAACCTTTTTCGTAAACAGCTTTCATCTGTTCTTCAATCTGCTTATTGGTAACAAGAACTTCTTCGTTATTCCGAGATCCTTCATCAGTACCCTTTAAAATTTTTATTTGTTCCGTACATTCGTCAATAAAATCTTTAATATCGGACCTTGACGGGTCGGCAATATATGCCGTATTGAAATAAGAAAGAGCTTTTTCGTAGTTTTGTTTTTCGTATTCGGTTAACCCCTGTTTGAAAATATTATTTGCCTGCACGGCATTGACTTTATCGACTTTTTTACGAATAAAAGCCAAGTACTGATCGGCACCGACGTTATCAGGGTCAATCTCTTTTACTTTAAGAAACTCGTCCTTTGCGAAAACAAACTCCCCTTTGTCGTAATGATTCATGGCTTTAAGCCAATGTTCCGATATTTCTTTTTGATGTTTCTTTCTGTTTATATAAACTTCCTGTTCGTGAATTTTTGCTTTTACTTCTTTAAGCCCGTCTTGTGCGTGAACATTGTTTTCATCAAAATCAAGAGCTTTTCTGTAATTTTTTTCGGCTTTAACAAAATTGTTACGCAACATTGCAGCATCGCCCCTGGCATTGTATTTTTCAACTTTGCCTGAGATATCTATATCAGACTGTTCCAAGTCGTCGGACAGAAGAGCAAGATATTTTTTTGCCTCGACGTTATCCGGATAAACTGCCAAAATATCTTCAAACTCTTTTCTTGCGGCGATATAATCTTTCTTCTCGTAAAAGTTCTTTGCTTTATTCAAATAGTATCCGGTGTAATGGTCATATGCTTTGCCCGAATCGGGAATTTTCCCGAAATATATTCCTATGGAAAATACGTGCTGGTCATTGTCGCTGCCCAACAAATCCGAAAAAGCGTAAGAAATATTGACTCTGTCAAAATCCAAACCGAAGCCTGCCGTGATACCTTTATTGAAACCGTCTCTGTAATCTCTCCATCCGAGCCTTACGGAGAACGGATAAAAAGGTTTGGTTTCAACACCGCAGGCATAAGCAATATCGATATTATCAAAAAACTTTATCAGGTCTGCCGATAAAGAAATTTTATAAGGGTCATAAATCAAATATCTTGCAGCTGCGGTAAAATTCCGTGCCTGCTTTTGAGTATAAGAATCTCCGAGATATTCAAAATAGCCGAAATCCAAATCGTTACCGATATTTTTAACCGCCAAAGCTCCCGTTAAATTTCTGTCGATAAACGACAGATTATATATTGCACCCAAATCAAGACTGTATAACGTCATTGATTTATCATTCTGAAGAGAAATGTTGTAAAATTTTATCGTGGCACCTATGCCGCCCTTTTCCGTATATATAGGGTCTGCCTCAACCAAAGGGTATACATAGTTAAGCGCACCCGTAATGTATGTTTTGTAGTCATAATATTCGGATTGTTTGTTAAAAAACATTCCTGAAGCATACACGGTAAAATTACCGCTTTTTTCCGTAGGGATAACCACACCTGCACCTGCACCGTAATTACTGTCGAAAAACGACATATACGACAGCTGCAGCTCCTTGGAAAAGTTGGCATAATTTGACGCAGGGTTGACAAAAAAGCCGAACACCGACGGAGAAAGCGCCAAAATACTTGCACCCATAGCCTGCGAATACGGATCGGGATTAAGTACATGTATCATATCGTCAGTCTTTGCATACAAAGGCTGACATACGAATACCGAGACAATAAAAAAATAAAAAAGCTTACTTTTTAAATTCATTTAATAAATTTTTTATCCTTTTTAATGTATCTTCCATATTAACCGGCTTAAATATACAGTCATCTGCACCTTTGTTGAATGCTTCATCTACGGTAGCGGCCGTATCGGAAGTATCCGCAGTTATCAACATTACCGGGATGGAAGAAATTCTTTCATCTTTCTTTATTTCTTCGACTATTTCAAAGCCTGTTTTATCCGGAAGATAAATATCCAGTATTATCATATCAGGCATTACGGTAAAAATTCTTTCAAAACCGTTTTTGGCATTTATTTCGGTATACACCTCATAACCGGCCTCCTGCAAATTGGTACCGAATATCTCTAAAAAAGATTCGTTGTCGTCAATAATTAAAATTTTGTTCTGTGCCATTTTATATTTATCCCCTTTTACATATTTTCAAAATATTTTTTCGGAACCATTATAACAACTTTATCGGAAAGAGTTCTGCCCGTCTCAAAAGTCATATCCATGGTATCGACAAGTTTAAAATTATCATCTAAAATTTTATAACCTTCAAGTTTAAGTGCCAACTCATATTTGCCTACGGGAAGTTTAATTTCCAAAGGTTTATATTCCGACAAGCCTATAAATTTACTCTGCTCGTCAGCCGACACCGTTACGCTTACATTTGCCAGCGGTTCCGTAAAGGCATCAACATTTTTTAAAACATCCTGCAGCATCTGCATTTTAAAAACTTTTTCTTTAGTACCGGCAATTTCTTTTAATTTATCTTCGTGTACGGCACGTACATCAAGCATAATACCGGAAATATTCCCCGTCAATTCAACTATATCTTTGGTGTCTTTCCTGCTGAAAAACGAATAAGCAAATGCACCGAATATGCATACAAAAACCAAAAGCACCGCAATAACAAGAGGACTTTTCAATATATTTTTCTTCGTAGCCAGTTCCGGAACGGGAACGGTAAAATTCTTTGAATATTTATGTATAAGAGAATCTTCTCTTACGGAGGAACGGGATTCTTCTTCGCCGAAAATTACAATATCTTTCTGCTGAACGATTTTTTCGTTCTCTTTAATTTCCGTTATTTCCTTGGCGCATATCGATATAACCGTAGTATTGTCTCTCCCGCCGGAATTATTGGCAGCCAAAATAAGTTCCGAAGAAATTTCTTCGACATCCGGCTTGTGCAAATTTACAATATCGTTTATCGTAAAATCGGACAACTCGCCGTTTAATCCGTCGGTACACAAAACATATATGTCTCCCTGACGAATAAATTCCGACTTATAATCCACTTTAACGGTTTCCATCGTTCCCAAAGCACGCGTTATCATACTCTGAAATTCTGCAACTTTAGAATCTTCCACGGTCATTTTGCCGCTGTCTATCAATTCTCTTATCTTGGTATGGTCCTGAGAAAGCTGCTGAATTTTACCGTTTCTTATTCTGTAAATTCTGCTGTCGCCGACATTATAAATATGAATCAAATTCTTACTTTCATCTATCCATACGGCGGAACATGTCGTCCCCATACCGGAAAGTTTTGGATATTTTTTTGTCATATTATACAATGCTCTGTTGGCAATTTTTATAAGAGATATCGGACGAAGAACGGCTTCATCGAAGCTTTCATATTCTTCTCCCAAAATACTTATGCTGTCTTTCTTTGTAATTTTATCAAAAAGGGATAACATCACGTCCGAAGCATATTTACTGGCAAAATCCCCGCAGGCCCCGCCACCCATACCATCGCAGACAAAAAAGAAATTATCTTCCCGTCTTACGCCGAAAAAGTCTTGATTCTCCGTCCTTACAACACCGGTGCTTGTTTTTGCGGAATTAAATATTATCATAGATAAACAACCTTTACTCTCTTTTGAGCTTTTTTCAAAGATTTTCTTATTTTAATAAACAAGAAGAAAAACAAAACAAATATACCGACAGCCAACTTCTTAATACAATTTATCTTCAATTTATTTTGCGAAAAGGAAGAAGTGTGTTCGGCATTTGCTAAAAACATCGGCCATATTTTCAAGTTTTTAATTGTTTTAACATTGGTATTAATAACCTGTATTGAATCCTGAACGTTTGTATAAAGAAGTTCTATAAGCCCGTCGCCGTTAATATCCGCAATTAAAGGTGAAGACGTAATAGCCAAATTACTTGCCTTTATGTATGCCATAATTTCTATTTCTTTTCTTTTTACGCTGCTCTTGGCCATTATTATCTTTCCGTCCTCTGTACCGAATACAAGTTCGGGTATTCCGTCCTTATCGAAATCATATACCGACGGAGAAGAAATTATTCTTCTGGCTTCAGGTATCATCATTTTCCACATCAATTCGCCCGAAGGATAAGAAGTATCCCCTTTCAACAGCTGTACGGAACCGTTAGCGGAAACTATTGCGATATCATTTTTGCCGTCGCCGTTGAAATCCGCAACTACGGGACCTGCATTAAACTTTAAATTTGAAGGCGGCACAGGTTCAACAAAATATGTCCATCTTACGGAGAAATTGGACGTATCGATTACCGAAACATACTGAGGAACGTTCGATTGTACGATAATATCATCTATTCCGTCGCCTGTAACATCTCCCAATGCCGGAGCGCCCGCAATAAGATGGGCTTTGCCCGTGGCTTCAAGAAGATTAACCGTTTTTTTGGTTCTTGATTTACCGTCTATAAAATATACTTTACTGTCATAATTTGCTATAACCACAAAAGGCGAAAAATCTTTTTTGGATAAAATTACCGGGCTTGCGTAGACGGGACCGTCTATAAACTCGGTATATTTCGAATAGCTGCTGTCAAAACCGGGCGAATACAAAAAATGAACCGCACCGTCATTCGAAACGACAACAATATCAAGCTTCTTATCATCGTTAAGGTCACAAACTACTGGCGTTGTATCGATAATTCCGCCGAGAACTTCTCTTCTTATAATATTTCCCGTTTGTCCGTCTATAACATAAATTAACGAAAAATCCGCAACGGCAACTATATCGACGTACCCGTCGTTATTTACATCAGCACCGACGAGCGAAACTACGCCGTTGTTGGATATTTCTACCGGTTTCCACATTATTTCTCCGCCCGAACCGCTCCATGCATACAGGAAGCCAGCATTACTGAGCATAGCAACATCATTTTTGCCGTCATTGTCGAAATCCGCAATTAAAGGCGTGGAAGTAATATCGTATTCCGAAGTATCGGCTTTCATAGGGATATCTTTGTTCCAGTCGATATTTAAAGATAAGTTTACTTTCGAACTTGAACCGTTCAGCAGAGAATAAGATGTGTATCCTTCATATATGAAGTATGCCGAAAAAGCAAGAACCAAAAGCGTTATAAAAAAACTGATAAATTTGAAAAAACTTAAGACAAAAATCTTTTGTTTTGACGGAAGAGAATAATCCTGGTTAAAATAATCCACTACTCTGAATATGGTTCTTCCTATGGAAATCTCGTCTCTTAAAGAAAGTCTGGTACTGTTGAGCTGTCCGAGCTTAACTCCGTTAACGGCTATACCGCCCGTACTTCCTATATCGGTAATGGTATACTTGCCCTGCATACCGCTTATTTTCGCATGACCTTTGGATACGGTCATATCGCCCAAGAGAACCACATCATTTTCTATTCCCCTTGGAGAAAGATTCTCTCTTCCGATAAAAGTATCTCCATCGGATTTCAGAAAATATTTTTTTCCGTAAAATTTACCGTACACGCCGATAAGATAATATTGAGGAACAACGTCGTCTTCCTTATTTAAAGCATCGTCCAAAAATAATATTTTGTGGCTGCCTATATAAATTTCATCTCCGAAATTCAAAGTGGCTTCCGTTATGGAATGAGAATTAATCTGCGTACCCATCATGGTATTTTGATCTTTTAATGTATACTGATTATTTTCATATATGATGGTACAATGCCTTTCGGAAACATTTTTATCACGAATGACAACATCATTGCCCTTTCTGCTGCCTATAAAAATCTTCGTTTTGTTTTTCTTTACAAAATATTCGGCAAGAATCTCTTCCTTTTTCTTTACAAGTAATCTTGGCATCTGCTTACCCCTGCTGTATATTAAAAATTTTATTTTATACTATCTTGCTACAAAAAGCACCGCAACCAAACTTAAGCCCAAACTGATTTTTGCCACCGTAGAACCTTTACTTGAACCGCTCGAGCCTGAATCGGAACTTCCCGATGAACTTGAAACCGCTTTTGCGGTACTTTTTTCCGAACGTTCAAGACCTGCCAATCTTTTTTCTATTCTCTTAATATCGGCAGTATTTTTATCGGAATACGAAGATCTGTTTTCCGACTTAATATCGTCTACAGACTGTCTTATCGAATTAATCTTGGCATTTATGGCATTCATCTGTTTCGCACTTAAACCTGCATCGGAAGAGGACTTATTCGATGCCAAATACTGTTGGTCTTTTTCAAGCTCGTCGAGTTTTTTATTTATCGCAACATAATTTTTATTCATTTGCGCGACGGATTTTCTGAGACTGTTAAAATCTTCCTGAGACGGACCGCCGTATATGGAAGAATCCGCCGCTTTGGAATTTTTTGCAAAATTTTGTTCCATATCGTTGAACTTCTTGTTCAAATCCGTCATACTTTTCTGTAATTTTGCCAGTTCTATCTGAGATGCTTTTGTATCCGAAGATGAAGATTTATTTACCGCAACCATTGTCTGCTGCTGTGTTTTTTCCACCGTATCTATCTTCTTGCTTAATGCGGTTATGTTTTTCTGAAGTTCCGACAGAGCGGATTTCGACTCGTCGGCATTCGTTTTACCGGCTGCAATCATCGTCTGAGCTGCGTTCTGCTGTTTCTCCATATTATCGAGTTTCTGAGTCAATACCGTAATATTTTTCTGCATATCAGCCAAAGTCTTTTTTGATACCGAAGAGTCCGTACTTTCTTTTTTACCCGCTGAAGCTGCCGCAAACGTAATATTCTGCTGTCCCTTTTCAAGCTCGGAGATTTTTTTATCCATACCTGCAACCATATTTCTGAGAGAGGTTATCTCCTCATTACTCGGCATTTTATCGGCAGAAGCTTTGCTTCCTCCGGATTTTTTAACCGAAGCTATGGACATTTCCATACCGGTTATTTTTTTATTTAAATCGGATAAATTTTTCTGCAAATCGGCAACGGCCGTATGAGATGCAGTAGCAGACGATTCCGAAGATGTTTTTACTGAAGCCACGGACGTTTCCACGCTGTTGAGCTTCTTATTTAAATCATCAAACTTATTTTGTAAAACGGCAAAGTCCGTCGGAGATACACTCGGAGAAGATTTAACGGAACTGAGAACCATCTCAACATTATCCATCTTGCCGCTTAATTCGCTGAAATCTTTCTTCAAGTTTGCAACTGCAGTCTGTGATGCAGCCTGTGAATTTGCGGACGATTCCGAAGATGTTTTTACTGAAGCTACGGATGTCTCCACGGCAGCTATTTTTTTGCCTAATTCATCAAGATTTTTCTGCAAATCAGCCAAAGCCGCTTTCGATACATTCACGTCGGACGAAGCCAACTTATTTACTGCAGCGGCATTTTGTTGTTCTTTTTCCAACAAATCCAGTTTACCGCTGAGAGCCGTAATATTATTTTTTAAATTCGCCATTTCCGTCTTGGATTCTTCCATATTGTTTATTTTTGTATTCAAATCCGCAATATTTTTTCTTAAGTCGGTAACGGCAGTCTGTGACACTTCCGCAGATACTCCGGACGAATTCTGAACCGAAGCAAGAGAAGTTTCAACATTGATGAATTTTTTGTTTAATTCATTAAAATCATTTTGAAGTTCCGCAAGTGCCGTTTGTGATGCTGCAGACGACATCCTTTCCGTGCTTGAATGCTGTTCTCTCTGCAATTCTTCAATTTTCTTATCTATGGCGGCATAATTTTGGTTTATCTGAATTACGGTATTTTTAAGATTATTAAAGTCTTCTTTATTTACGGAAGCGGCGGCAACATTTGCACTCACACCTATACCTGCCGACGCAGAAGCACCCTCTCTGACATCTTCAACTTTTTTCTCAAGAGCTTTAAATACTTTCGAATCGGCTAAAGTATTATCAAGTATAACAGGCATATTCGTTTCAAGATCGCCCATAATCTCCACAAAATCGGCAGACCCTCCGCCTTTAGCCGTATTGGAAGCAGCACCGCCGTCTTTAAGCCTTTTTTCCAAAGCTGCTATCTTGGCATTAAGAGCATCATATTCTTTTTTGGAAACTACCCCTTCGGCCGAAGTTGAAGTGCCTCCTCTTGACGAAGAAGCCATTTTGTCATATTCGTAGAGAGCCTGCAACAATGCGCCTCTCGTTATTTGTTCATCCGCAACAAAAACGGTTTCTCCGTATTTATTTATAAAACGCGGCATCTTTTTATTAAGTTCGTTAATAACTTCCTGCAAGACGGGATCCCCTACGTCTTTCTTATCGGCAAAAGCAATACCCGAAGCATTTATCAACATAAAGGCTGAAACAAGAATACTTAAAAATTTTTTATCCATAATTTTCCCCTGCCGCTAAAAATAGAAATTAAGTGCAAATTTTGTGGTTTCTTCAAATATATTCCCGCTGCATATCGCTATATCCAGCTGGAAATAATAATCGGTTATGTTAAACTCAAAACCTAAACCGAAATTAAAAGAAGACGTCTCGTTATAATCGGAAGCAATACCGTATCTGTTTTCTATCGCATATTCGGACAAACCGCCTCTTAAAAATATTCCGTTTAATCCGAAAGAGCCAATCTCGATGATATCCGTCATACCGAGTTCGGCACCCAAATTCACAATAAGAGGTTCATCCTGTCTCTGCACGATGTCCGCAGCACCAAGCAGTTGAAACCTTTTTCCGAGTTTAAACATATTGGAAACACCCATTTTTACCGTCATAGGTGCGTAATCTTCACCCATTTTGACGCCTTTCTGAAACAGCAACCCCAAACTTAAAGTGTCTAAAGTGTATATGGCGCCGCCGTCTATATCTATACCGGAATCCGATACGCCTATAGCTGAAAAACTGTAAGTAATATATTTTAAAGATGCACCCAAATATAAAGCATTGTCATCATTTTTCCACAAAGGTATACCTGCCGACAAATAATACGCATTATCGGTGTGGCTCATAGTCCCTCTGTAGATACTGCTGTCGCCGGTACTGTACGTATGCTGTATGCCGCCCATGGTGGAAGAAATATAGCCGAAACCGAAAACCGTATCGCCTAAATATTCCGTAAATTTTTTTGCCGGTACGGATACGGCAAAAAACTGATGCGACGGAACAACATCTTTAAGTCCGGGATATTTGTCCGAAGCTCCCGTCGAACCCATAGCATATAAAGAATAAAACTCACTTATCCTTGCCAAACCTGCGGGGTTCCAGTATATTGCGGAAGTATCATCGGCAATAGAAGTAAATGCACCGCCCATACCGATGGCTTTCGTTCCGACATTTTTCTTTAAAAAAGCGGCAGCATCGGTACCTGCAAAAGCAAGCTGCACGGATGCCGAACAAATCATTAAAGATAATAGTATATTTTTTATTTTCATCATATTAATTTACCAACGCAAATGCCGTGTATCTCCTGTTTTCTCCGTTGGAACCTTTCGCTATAACTTCACATATATAAGGTCCAGTTGCAAGAGAATTGCCGGCATAATTTTTGCCGTCCCATTCATCTTCGTTGCTTCCAGCATTACGTGATTCGCTCTGTATAACTTTGGCAACAAACTTACCTGCCTTATCGTAAATTTTTATGGTAACATTTGCATCTTTGGCAAGCAAATATCTAATCTTAATTTTCTCTTTCTTCGGATTAAACGGTGAAGGATATGTCAATACGTCGGCTACTCCGCCGCCTAAAGCCTTAAATGTTATGGAATCCGAACCTGCCGTAGTCGTTACAACAAGAGTGTATACTTTATTTTCCGTCAACGTTAAAGGCAAAGATTTACCTTCAATTTTATTATATACAGCTATAAAGTCCGAATGATTATAAGAAATTTTGCCTGCATCGGTATCATACATTTTATAATCCGGATTTGTCGAAGCAGAAAGAATAACATTGTAAATTTCCGTTCCTGCCGAAGACGTACCCTCATACAAAGCAACCGTCGCCGTAGTCAAATTAATGGAATAAGTCTTGGTTTCTATGAGAGGATTGGTAATCGCCAAAATTTCTCCGTTAACATATAATTTTTCCGGCGAAGTAATTTCTATAATATCCGACAACGACTCCGAAATATTTACTGTATAATCATCAGACCATCTCTTGGTAGTACCGTCTGCCAACTGAGCATAAACTCTGAAATAATTTTTGGTTTTTCCCTCGGTAAACGATACCGTAGGAGAAAACGTAACCGTTGTTCCCGGAGTAAAATCAGTCCAATCTATCTCTGGGCTTGTTTCGTAATCATACCAATCGGCATTCTCGCCCTGCCATATTCTGTATCTTATCTTTTCTATGTTCGAACCTGCAGTAGTTTTTATTGTGACATTCAACTGAATATTGATATCCGTAAAATCTTCACTGCCGGTATTATTCGTAAACTCAATTTGATCACTCTGGCTGACACGAAATACTGAAGCGAATGAAGACTGTGAAATATAATCAGAAGCTTCTTTCGTGTCAAACACTACCGACTGTCCGACGAAAGAATAATTTTTTGTACCTGTTTCCGCCGCTGTATCGGCTCCGTTCAATAAAGAAACAAAATTGAGCGTCCTTTCGGCATAAACAAATGCCGAACAAATAAAAAGCATTAATAATGGCAGTAAAAACTTTTTGTTTATCATTGCAAATTAACCAATACCAAAATGCTCCCTCTTGCTGCATCAAAATTTTCAAGTGCTTTACCGATAACCGTTCCTGATTTCGGATTATCTCCCGCTTTCTTGGCATATCCGGGTATTGAAGCAGATACAAGCATATCGCCTCTCTGTATGCTGCCGCCCTCGTTACAAACTTTCACGGGAACTTTACCGACCAATGCCAATTTATATCCGTTTTCATTTTTATTTAAAAGTACGCCAGGTTCAGTAGATATAACACCCGCAACCAAAGTATCTTCTGCAACTTTAGTTTTAACTATCGCATTATCTTTTGTAGTATCTATTGATACAACATCTCCAGGAACTAATGTCTCAGAAGAAGCATAAATTTCTGCAAGGTCTGCACCAGAACCTACAACTTGTCCATTGGTTCCTATATTTGTTGCTAAATCAACCCAACCCTGATTTGTTCCATCCGTTGCCCAAACTTTTGTAGGAGAAGAAACTGTTTCACCTGCTCCTAATTTTGCTGCCGTTATATTTGCAAGATCACCTTTTTTTGCTATTTCATCGTTACTCGTTAGTACTCTACCGGTTTCTCCATTAAGATAATAAATTCCATCGGCTGTTATGTTTAATCTTGCTCCAACTTTAGTAGTATTATTTATTGCATATATTTGAGCATATAAATCTTTACCGTATAACGCACTTCCTGCACCATTATTCACTCCTACAAAACTCTTTATATCTGTATCACCATTATAAAATTGAGAACCACCACCATCTGACTCATTCCACATTCTCGCATAAGAACCATCGGTAAAATTATTATATTCTGTTTGAAAATATCCCGAACTGGAATTCCATACTTTCGCAAAATCGGTAGCATCTAATTTATTATTTATAGCTGTACTTAATTGTGTCCATGTACTCTGTAATACTTCCGTCGTAGCATAACTGCTTAATAAACTACTGTCTGCTTTTGTTGCCAGCTCTGCTGCCATGTCTGTGTAAACTTTCGTTACTGTACTTACTACCAATTTATTCTGTATTGCGTTTTCACTTTCGCTATCAAATGCACTATCTACTATTGGAATTATTGGAGCATCTTGCACGGCACTCCATGCTACATTGCTTGCCCAATCTGCACTGCTTACCTTAATATCATAAATAGTTGTATAATCTCCACCTGTCGTAGGCAATATCGTCTGGTATGTAGTCGATATGTCACTTATATCTGCCACACTTATTGTATTTGTACTATATGCTACTTTTGATAATCCCGTTATTGTATTATTTGTAAGGGCTAATGTCTTATTCATTAAAGTTTCTGTACCATCTAACGTTACATATGTTCCTAATTCACTCTTATCTACTTTATTTGCATTCAATGCATTATATGTACTACTTACGACATTATATACCGCCAATGCTGACGGATATTTGTCGTCCTCTGAACTTGAATCTACGGATGTTACCAAGTTCGACAATGTCTGATAATTTGCTAATTCACTGCTGTCCGCTTTCGTTGATATTAAACCACTTAATTGCGTCCATGTACTCTGCAATACTTCTGTCGTTGCATAACTGCTTAATGCACTAGTATCTGCTTTTGTTGCTAACTCTGTTGCCATGTCTGTGTAAACTTTTGTTACCGTACTATATATGACGCCGCTGGTTAGTAAATTGGTTGAACTTGCCGTAGGAGAAGCGTCTACCGTTATAGATAATGTACCATTCCCAGCTACACTTAATCCATTTGCCGAAGGAACTTTTACCCCTCCGATAACAGAATCAGTTGCAATAGGTATGGCTAAACTGCCCGGATCTACCCAAGCTTGTTCTCCTGATGAGTTTGTTCCCCACACTTGACCTGATGTTCCTGTGGTGTAAAGTTTTGTAGCAGTAGCTGCATTACTTGCCATTCCTGCAGTATCCGCCCAAACCGCACTGCTAACCTTAACATCGTATCTATCATCATCTCCATATAATCCATGTTCACGCGGAGGCGGAA
>CAJOJJ010000025.1 GCA_905234925.1 uncultured Endomicrobiia bacterium | reverse complement strand
AAAAATACATATTTAATTATAACTGCGGATCATGCTACTTATTTTGAGCCAAGATATAAAGAGCTTTTTAAAAAAGAACAGATTTATTGCTTTATAGATAAAATTCCTTTATTAATTTACGATCCTTATAAAGGACTGGATAAAAATATTGATGCGAAATCCAGGACATCTTTGGATTTTGCTCCTACGATACTAAATCTTCTTGGAATAAAAAATACAAAAAATTCTTTTCTGGGTTATTCTCTTTTAGATATTTATCCTTATGCTGTTAATTTAGGTATATATGATGTTTTACTGGCATCAAAGATAGTTATTGTTAATGATAAAAGGTTTCCTGTTGGAAACGTACCTGAGCAATATTATAAAGAAACTCAATCTCTTTTGGATTTGATTGGAGTTTATAATTACTGCGAAAGAAGGAATATGTTATTTCCGGAATAAAATTTTTTGTCTGTTTTTTTATTTCTTTTTTGTTTTATAATTTAGTATAATAAGTCCATAAAAATTATAATTGAAAATACGCAGGAAAGCAATGAAAACGATAGGCATATTTTATAACCATTTAAAGCCGAATGCAAAGAAATATTGTGACGAAATTTCAAAATGGCTTAAAGAAAAAAATATCAAAACAAAAAATATACCTTACAACCTTTCTAAAAATCCGAAAGCGGATTTTATTATTTCTCTCGGCGGAGACGGAACGATGCTGCGTATCAGCAGACTTGTCGCCAAATATTCCGTTCCCGTAATGGGCGTAAATTTGGGTACGTTAGGCTTTTTAACCGATACCGATATGAAAGGTGTTTTTAGTGCTTTGGAAAATATTTTGGACAACGGCATTGAATATGAAGAAAGAATAATGCTTGAGGTGGAAATTCCGACTAAAAATAAAACAATAAAAACTACGGCATTAAATGACTGCATAATAAGGTCGGTTTACAACGGCAGGCTTACGTCCATAGATGCATTTATAAACAAAAAATTTTTATCCGGTTATAAAGGCGACGGAATAGTTATTTCCACGCCGACGGGCTCGACGGCATATTCGCTTGCATTGTCGGGACCAATTATCTATCCTACTTTATCTTTAATTATTATTTCGCCCATTTCTCCGCACACGTTAACGCACAGGCCTATGATTTTGGAAGCCGATAAAATTTTGGAATTTATTTCCAGTGACGGAGCAAGAAAGTCCGATTTGGTTGTTTCGGTTGACGGTCAGGAAAGCTATATTTTGGATAAGAACAAAAAAGTTAAAATAAAGGTGTTTGCAAAAAAAGCCAAACTTATAAGAGATAAAAATTATTCCTATTTTGATACTCTCAAAACAAAACTTAAATGGGGTGTGTAAGTGATAACAAATTTGTCGGTAAAAAATTATGCTTTGATTGAAAATATAAATTTGAGTCTAAAAAACGGGCTTACCGTAATAACGGGTGAGACGGGGGCAGGTAAGTCAATAATTATAGATTCCATAGATTTACTTTTAGGAGCAAGAGCAAGTACAAGCATAATCAGAACGGGAACAACAAGCTGTGTTATTTCTGCCGAGTTTGATATTTCAAAAAATAATAATGTGAAAGATATTCTTTCGGAACTTTCCATAGATGATGCGGATAAAGAGATTATTATCAGACGACAGATTGATACATCGGGAAAAAGCAAAGCATACATTAATGATATTCCGGTCAGTATAAATACTCTCTCTAATATCGGGAAATATTTAGTGGATTTTTATGCTCAGCACAAAAGCAATATGCTTTTTGAACAAAATTATCAGAGACAAATTCTTGACGATATCGCAGGGAACCAAACTCTTTTGGAGAAATTATCGAAAAAATATTCCGAGCTTGAAAGCTTAAAAAACAAAAAAGAAGAAATTGAAAAAAACAATGCCGACAGAGAAAGACTTATAGATTTATACAATTATCAAATAAAGGAAATAACATCGGCAGGTCTTACGCCTGAAGAAGAAGAAAAAATCGAAGAAGAACTTCCGAAACTTAAAAATGCCGAGAAAATAAAAAATATAACATCCGAAATGACTGCAATTCTGCACAGAAACGATAAATCAATTCTCGATGGACTTTCAACTTTAAATAAGCAAATAGATTTACTTGAAAAATATGGTATAAATATCGAAAATATTGCAAAAAATTTAAATGCTTCTATTGCAAGCGTTGAGGAAGTTTATTCGGCTATTGAAACTTTATCGGCGGGAATTGATGTCGGTCCGGAAGCTCTTGATTCCATGATGGAAAGACAGCAGCTTATAAAAAAATTAAAGTCAAAATACGGCAAAACCGTACAGGAAATTTTGGATTATTGTGCAGAGCTTGAAACAAAATTAAAAACTCTCGAGAATTATGAATATAATCTTGAACAAATTCAGAAGCAAATAGATATTTCATTAAAAGAAGTAACGGATATTTGTAAACAGATTTCCGATAAGAGAAAAAAGACGGCAAAGACCGTGTCAAAAAAAATAGTTTCCGAACTTGCCGATTTGAATATGAAAAATGCTCAGTTTGAAATATCTTTCGAACAGGCGGATATTACATCGCACGGTTTTGATAAGATAGAATTTATGTTCAGTGCAAATAAGGGAGAAAGTCTCCATCCTTTGGCTCTTGTTGCTTCCGGCGGAGAAATATCCCGCGTAATGCTTGCTCTATCGACAACGATATCAAATAATTATAATGTTGACACGATAATTTTTGATGAAATTGATACGGGAACAAGCGGAATGACGGGGGAAAAAATCGGTAAAAAATTAAAGAGTTTGTCGGATAACAGACAGATAATTTCCATTTCGCATTTGGCTCAAATTGCATCAAGTGCCGATAATCATATAAAAATCTACAAAGAAATTGAAAATGGCAGAAATGTAACGAGAGCAAAAATTCTTGATAGTAAGGAACGAATTCAGGAAATTGCCAAAATTATTTCCGGTGAAAAAATTACGGAATATGCCGTTAAACACGCCGAAGAAATGATTAATTCCTCACATTGATAAAAATATTTGCTGATAAAATAATAAGGCATATATGAAAATATTAAATATTATTACTTCGCTAATTTTCCCTCGAACATGTTCTTTGTGCGGAAGAACCGTTTCTTTTAAAGAAAACAAAAACATTTGTGACGATTGTTTGCAAACTCTTCCGAAATTGGAAGGTTTATTTTGTCATAAATGTTCTTTGCCTCTTGCCGACGGAGGCGCAACTTGCCCCGACTGTAAAAATTCTAAAAATATATATTTTGAAACTTTGAAAGCTCCGTATGTTTATACCGGAAAAATAAGAGTTTTGATAAAAAAAATGAAATATTCTCAAAGGCCTTTTCTTGCAAAAGATTTATCAAAACAAATGGCAGATTTCATTAAAAGAGAGCATATAGCAGAGAATATTGATATAATTATTCCTGTACCTATTCATTGGTGTAAAAATCTTATGAGAGGTTATAATCAGGCGGCTCTTCTTGCTGACTGTATTGCACAAGAAATAAATAAATCTTTTTATCCTAAAGCTCTCTTAAGAACAAAATATACTAAGCCCCAATTTAAATTGAAAAAACGGCAAAGAATAGAAAATTTGGAAAATATGTTTGAAATAAACAAAAAATATGCAGATGTTATTAAAGGAAAAAGAATATTGCTTATAGATGATATTGCTACAACTTGTTCGACGGCAAATCAATGTTCCAAAGTTTTGAAAGAAAATAAAGCAAAGAATATTATTGTTGCCGCCCTCGCCCGCACCGGCTATTAAACTCCTTTTAAAAATTGCAAAAATATCAATTGCAATTTTTGACCAGACCTTAAGATTTGAAAATGAAACAAAAATAAAATTAAACTTTATCAATAAATGTAATAACACAGAAAAAACTGAAAGATTTGTCAGTGAGACAAAGAATTCCCGAGCCGCAGTGTACAGAAGTGTAAACGGTACATAAGGTTCGGGAATTCAAAGTCGTAACTAAAAACTTTCAGTTTTTTCGCTATAAATGTAATTTATTTAATTTCTATCGCCAGGGGTAAAACTCTTGATCAATCTCCTTCGTCCCGTCTTTCTTCGTCAGCGTCGGGACATTCGTCTTCATATCAAATTTAAAATATGTTTCATAATAATCTTCTCTCAATCTGAATGTAAGTCCCAAATTGAAGCAGTGTAAATCTCTGTAAAGTTTAAACTCATGGTCTTTTCCTATCCATTTAACGGCAGTATTTTGATAATTAAGAGTTGTTCTTATAAGATAATCAAATCTCCATTTTGAGTTAAGCCAAAACCCTATTCCGGAAACAAGATCCACGTCTTCAGGACGATAATTATAATAGAAAGCCGATAATTTAAAATAAAATCTTTCTAATTTTCCGAACATTGAATCAAATTGTAAAGTATTGAATTTGAAAGGATGCAAGTCCTGTGTTTGTCTTAAGTATAAAGTTACTTTTGACGTAGGAACATAAGTCATTTCCGTTATTAACGGATACCAGTCTATATGGTCGGAAAAAGTCAAATAATCTCTAAAATCATATCCTGTAGTATTTCTGATTACAAGATTCGAAGATGTATAGATATAATTGTTGAATAACAGTGCGTTTGTTTCCGCACCTCTGTCGGCAGCATTGTAATCAATACCGAGATTGTTCATTTGTGTTCTGAATTTAGTTTCGTAAGATAAATTCCAGTCCATCCACCATGTAAGCCTGTATCTGGCATTTAAAGAGCCGTAATAACGCGTAGTTAAATTTTTATCGTTGTTTTCAGGATCTACACTGTCATAAAAAGTTTCATTTATTCCCAAAGTAGGTTTTAAAGTCATTCTTTTGGATATTTTATAATCTTTTGTTATATTGTAATCGGCAGTTGCTTTAATTCTTTTATAATCGTAAGTTTTGCTTGAAAATAAAATTTCGTAATCGGTTTTGTTTTCAAAAGTAAAATTGAAGCTGCTGTAAGCACCGAAAGTTTTCTGCGGATACAAATTATAATAAACCTGAGGAAGAATTAAATAAGAACCGTTTTGTATTTTATCGGTTAAAGGATTGTAAATTTGGTACAGTTCCGACATAAGCCTTAAATTTGATTTTTTGCTTTGTCTTGTGAAAGATACATAAGATTTTCTTTTATTTAAAACTCTGTCCCAGTCGTCAAGCTGATATCTGTTGTTAAAGTAAGAATCGCTTACGAATTCCGCATGAGACTGCACCGTCCATAAATCATTGATTTTTTGATAATACGACGGACGAATCATCCATTGCTGAGTCTCTTTTTTCCTGTTTTGCGTTCCGTAGGTATATATCGTAGCTTTTATATTGTTTTTGTCGTAATAGCTTGTTTCCAGTCCTATGCCTTCTCCCATTTTACCCAAATAGTCAAGCAGTAATGCGGAATTTAATTTGTCGCTGAACTTATACTTCAGTTTTGCTTTTGCCGAAATTCCTCCGTCGTTTGTATAGCCCGGTTCTATTTCGTAGCTGAACCTGCTGTCCGAGCCTGACAGATTTCTGGTATATTTAGGAAAGTAAAAAACAGGAATACCGCCGACATAGTAAACTGCCTTGCGAAGAGTTATTTTTTTGTCGGTAATAAAAATACCTTCTTTTGCTTTTGCGTAATGATGCGGTTTGTCCAAGTCGCAGTTTGATACCGTTACATTTTCTATTCTGTAGGTATCTGATGATTCTTTTATCATCTTTTCTGCTCTGAAAAATACGGAAGAAGATGCTCCCATGGTGTCATGCATATCGCCGTGTTCTTTTCCCATATCGTACTGAATTTTGTCCGAGAAAATCGTACTTTTTGATTCGGAAATTTCCACGTTGCCTTCGGCTTTCAAATTCTGTTCTTTTATCTTCATTTCAATGTTGTCGGCTTTTATTATTTTGTCGGTCCATTTAAGCTCGACATTTCCGGAAGCATTGATAATTTCGTCGTCTTGTTTATAGGTTAAAGAATCCGCTTTTATATCAACTTCGTATTCTGCAAACGAAAGTGAAGCCAATATAAAAACAAAAAGAAATGATATTGATAAACGGATTATAAAATTTCTTTGAATAGACATTGATTAATTTTTTACAAGCATTGCTGCACCGACCACACCTAATTTGCTTGTATATTTTGATATAACAATTTTACAGGCATTAGCGGATGTTTTAAATGCTCTTGCTTTAATTTCTTTTTTTGCAGGAATCATAAGTAATTTGCCTGCATTACTTATACCGCCGCACAAAACAATATTATCGGGATTAAATATATTTATAAGACTTGCCAAAAGAATACCGAGTTTCTCGCCGACATTGTTCCAAACATGATTTGCAACGATATCGCCTTTTAATGCAGCCTGCGACAATAATTTGGGAGTAATATTTTTAACATTATTTTCAGCAAGTTTCATTATATATTTTGATTTTTTTGTTTTTAAAATATTGACGGCTTCTTTTATGATATGTTTTACGCCTATATATGTTTCCGAGCAGCCGCTGTTTCCGCAGTTGCATTTTCTGCCTTTAGCCTCAACTGTAATATGTCCTATTTCTCCGGCAGTTCCGCTGGAACCTCTGTAAAGTTTTTTGTTTATTATTATTCCTCCGCCGACACCGGTACCTAAAGTAACGCATACCATATTATCGGCTTTATTTTTTATATCCAGCCAAAATGCACCTATGGAAGCCGTGTTTGCGTCGTTATCTACGTAAACCGTTTTTTTTGTCAGTTTCTCCAGTTCTTTTTTTAGTTGAATATTTTTCCATTTCGGCAGATTGGGGGAAAATCGTACCAAGCCTTTTTTATAATCAACATCTCCGGCAATACCGACTCCGATACTTTTTACTTTGTCGTAATTTTTAAATTTTTTAAAAATATCAGCTATATTTTTTATTACCGTTTTAGGCGAGGCTTTTATATCCGTATAAACACTTGTTTCCTCAACGACATTTGCTTTTGAGTCAACAACCGCCATTTTTATTAATGTTCCGCCCATATCAATGCCTAAGTATAATTCACTCATTTTTCTTTCCTTTGATTTTTTTGTCATTGCGGACTTGATCCGCAATCTATGTTAATAAATACTTCTTTACTTCTGGCTTTCTGACCATCTGCTCTTCCGACTTTCCAAGTTATAAAAGGTTGTCTTCTACAAATTTTATAACTTTCCCTGCCAAAAAGAACGAACCTAAAATTATTATCGTTTCGTTATTTTTAACATTTTCAAACATTTCCGAAATATTGTCATAAATGTTTATGTTTTTGCCGTTAATATATTTTGAAAATTCTTTTTTTAATACTTTAGGGTTTACCGCTCTTGAATTATCAAGTTTTATCAAATTTATATACTTAAATTCTTCAGAAACTTTTTCAATAACCTTTTTATAATTTTTTTCCCGCATAATTGCAAAACATAATTTGTTTTCTTTCTTATAAAAAGGAGATTTTTTATATAAGTCTAAAAAATTTTCTACAGCCTGTTCGTTATGCCCGCCGTCGATTATTAAAGAACATTTTTTATTTTTAATTTTTACTTTTCTTGTATCAAATCTTGCAGGCCATTTAATATTTTTTAAAGTTTTTTTTATAGTATTAAAATCTATTTTTTTCAGTTTGTTTTTTAATAATTCACATGTCTTCAGTACAACTGCCGCATTATAAATTTGAGCGTTTCCCAAAAGACTAAGCTCAAATCTTCCTTTTTTCTGCTGTTCTTGTCGTTTATTATACATTATACATTGTACATTGTACGTTATGCATTGAAAGTTCTTCTTTTGCTCATATCTTATAAGTTCGGCATAAAAATCTTTTCCAAACGCAAAAACTTGCGAATTATTATCTTTTGCGACTCTAACAATTTCTTTCATTGCTTCCTGTGGAATTTTTCCGCAGACTGACGGAACGTTTTCTTTTATAATTCCTGCCTTTTCAAAAGCAATTTTTTTCAGCGTGTTTCCCAGTACTTCAGTATGGTCAAGCCCGATACTTGTAATTACGGAAACAAGCGGAGTTATAATGTTTGTTGCGTCATATCTTCCGCCAAGTCCTGTTTCAAGAACAACAATATCGGCTTTCTTTTTAACAAAATATATAAAAGCAATTGCGGTAATTTCTTCAAAATATGTCAGTTTGTATTTTTCAAAATCTTTGCCGTATTTTTTTTTGATAAAATTCAAATCTTTGTCGCTTATATGTTTTGAATTGATTTGAATTCTTTCATTTATTTTTATCAGATGGGGGGAAGTATATAATCCCGTCTTATATCCGCAGTCTTTTAAAATTTCAGAAAGCATTTTTGCCGTCGAACCTTTACCGTTTGTTCCGGCAATATGGATATATTTGAGTTTTTTATACTCGATATTCCGAGCGGACAAAAAATTTTTTATTCTGTCCAAACTTAACGACATTGTTTTATATTCTTGTCCCAAATCATCTGAAATCATTTTGTTTTAAATACAAAGAACTTTAATATTTTTATTATTGTGTCTTTTAAATTTTTTCTTTCAACCACCATGTCAATCATACCGTGTTTCAACAAAAATTCCGACAATTGAAAACCTTTCGGAAGCTGCTGTCTTATAGTCTGCTCTATAACTCTCGGTCCTGCAAAGCCTATCAATGCGTTAGGTTCTGCAATTATTACGTCGCCCAGCATTGCATAGGAAGCGGCAACTCCGCCTGTGGTAGGATCCGTCAAAACCGAAATATAAGGAAGACCTTTTTTTCCGAGCCTTGCAAGTGCGGCGGAAGTTTTAGCCATCTGCATTAAGGAAATAATTCCTTCCTGCATTCTTGCACCGCCGGAAGCACACACCAAAATTACCGGAAGTTTTTTCTCTATGGCTTTTTCTATCAGGCGGACTATCTTTTCGCCTACAACCGAACCCATACTTCCGCCCATATATTCAAAGTCCATTACACCGATAGCGACGGGATATCCGCCCATTTTGGCTTCTCCCGTACATATTGCATCTTTTGTTTTATAAGAATCTTTTTTTACGCTGTATCCGGGGAACTCTATCACATCAACAGGTTTCATATCGGTATTTAATTCTTTAAAAGAATTTTTATCGGTCATATATTTTATTCTGTCGGCGGAATTTAAGCGTACGTAGTATCCGCATTTCGGACATACCATAAAGTTTTCTTCAAAATCTTTTTGGAAAATTATCTGTTCGCACTTTTTACATTTTGTCCACAGACCTTCCGGTAAGCCCTTTTTACTGTTTGAATTTGCTGCCATCATAAATATCCCTCCAACGGAGTTATAATAATCAACTGAAAATTAAAAATCTTTAATATTATACCAAAATTTCAACAAAAATCACAAATAATAAATATCATTCGTTGTAAAAACTTTTCAATAAAGCTATTTCCTTTGCATAGCCTTCGATTTCGTTCGGTGTTTCCAAAAGAAAAGGTATTTCCTTTAATTTCGGATGATTGATTATTCTTTTTATGGTTTCAATTCCCAAGAAACCTTCTCCTATTTTTTCATGTCTGTCTTTATGGGAAGCAAACGGATTTTTTGTATCGTTTAAATGAATTGCTTTCAGTTTGTCTAAGCCGATTATATTGTCGAACTGTTTTATGACTCCGTCCAAATCATTAACAATATCATAACCGCCGTCATAGATATGGCAAGTATCCAAACAAACTCCCGTTTTATCTTTTAAATCAATCAAATCTATTATTTGTTTCAATTCTTCAAATGAAGCTCCTATCTCGCTTCCCTTTCCCGACATTGTTTCCAAAAGTACTGTTGTAGTTTGTTCTTTCTTTAGAACTTCGTTCAGCAGTTCGGCAGTCATTTTAATACCTATTTCCGCACCTTGTCCGACATGACTTCCGGGATGGAAATTGTAAAAATTGCCCGGAATATATTCCATCCTTTTTAAATCGTCAACAAATAAAGCTTTTGCCGTATCACGCACTCTTTTATCTGCCGAACAGGGATTTATTGTGTAGGGCGCATGCGCAACAAGTTTTGCAAAATTATTTTTTTTTACGATTTCCAAAAATTCTTTAACATCTTCTTCTTCAATTTTTTTTGCCTTAAATCCTCTCGGATTTCTTGTAAAAAATTGAAAAGTGTTTGCACCTGTTTCCAGTGCTTGTTTGGCCATAGGAACAAATCCTTCCGCAGCCGATAAATGACAACCTATTTTCATATTAGTACCCTTTTTTCCGAATTTATAGCGAAAAAACAGCAAATTTTGGATTACGGCTTTGTATTTTGTTCAGTACAACAGTCGTGCAGCTTCCGTATCAAGCTGTTTTTCGGTTTCTCTGTAATTCGGCATATATTTTTCCAAAAAATTATAAAATCTTTTTTTATGTCCGGAATGAACTAAATGCGTAAGCTCATGCAGAATAACATAATCTATACATTGAGCTGAAGCTTTATATAAATGCAAATTCAGAGTAATTTCGCCGGTATTCGGACGGCAGCTGCCCCATTTGCTTTTTAAAGGCTTTATTTTTATTACCGGTTTTGGAACATTATATTTTTGAAATATCGGTAAATATTTGTTTAATATTTTTTTAAAATATTCATAAGCTTCAGCTTTTAAAAATTCGTTGTATTGTTTTTGTAAATAGTTTGCATCGTTTACTTTTTTGGAATAAATATTTATGGTAAATCCGTCGAAAATAATTTTATTTTCGTTGCTTGAGTAAATATAAACTATATATTGGTTGTCCAATATTTTTACGGTTCCGCCGTTAATAAGAGTATCCTTAATGTTGTCCTGTTTTGCTTTCTTAAATTTGTTAATGCTTTTTTCTATCCACTTTTTATGAGAATCTATAAATTTATAAATTATATTTATATCCAATCTCAAGGGAACGGAAACAATTATCGTTAAATCCGGCAGGATTTTCATATAATAATTTTTTATTTTTTTTCGTTCTATAAGAACGTCCGTACTTGTACCGTCGGATAACCGTAAAGTGTAATAATTAATTCTTTCCATATCTGATATTATATTATTTTTATAAAAATTTTCAAAATAATAACTTGATTTTTTGCCGATAAATATATATATTAAATGAAATATTAATTACCTGTGTCAATATAAAAAACAGTTGAATATGATGAATGAAGAAATAATAAAAAAATTACGTGAAATAGAAAAAAACAATAACGTTAAAATAATTTATGCCGTTGAATCCGGCAGCAGAATGTGGAATTTTGCGTCGAGAAACAGCGATTACGACGTAAGGTTTCTTTATGTCGGCAGTCCCAAATATTATTTGTCTATTGAGAATAAAAAAGATTATATTCAAATTATGGACAAAGACAAAGTTTTTGATTTTTCCGGATGGGATATAAAGAAAGCTTTAGGGCTTCTTCTGAAAAGCAATATGTCTTTGTATGAATGGATAAGCAGTCCCATAATTTATATAAAAACGAAAGAAATGGATGCCTTTACCGAAGCGGCACAGTACTGTTGGGATAAAAAGAAATTGATATATTCTTATATTCACTTGGCAAGCGGTAATTATAAAGCATATGTTTTAAATAAGCCGAAAATTAAATTAAAAAAATATCTGTACATATTAAGAACTATTGCCGCATGTATGTGGCTGGAAAAATATTTTGTTGCTAAAGATTTAAATGATGTTAATTCCGCACAAAAAATTCCTGTTCCTGAGGCTTGCCCCATTTCAATAGATAACCTCTCGGAAATGATTAAAAATGACAATGACTATATTTATGAGCTTCTTCAAAAAATAATTAAGACTAAGAGAGAAGGGGTAGAAGATACTCTTTCCTGTCCCGATAAACAAGCCGACAAATGGATAGAAAATAAAATAAGATATTATAAAAGCATGGACAATGATTTAAAAATATCAAAATCAAAATATAAGAAAAAGAAAGCCGATATTGAAGCTATGCTCGACAAATTTTTCTACGGACTTATCAGTAAACAAGGTTTTTAATTGTCTTTTTTCTTTGACTTATATCCTTTATTTTGGTAATATAAGAGCAATAAAACGAGAGGGGATTTATGTTGAAATATAAGAATAACGAATTGTATATCGGGAAAACCGCACTATCAAAGTTAGCGAAGAAATACGGAACGCCGCTTTATGTTTGTTCCAAAGAAAAATTGACTTCAAATTTTAAAGCATATATCGACGGCTTCAAAGATACCGACAGCATAATCTGTTATGCGCTTAAAGCCAATTCAAATGAAAATATATTGAAACTGTTATCAAAGCTCGGTGCGGGAGCGGATATCGTTTCCGGCGGCGAACTGAAAAAAGCTTTATTTGCAGGAATAAAAGCGCAAAAGATAGTTTATTCCGGTGTCGGCAAAACTGCACGGGAAATAGAATATGCGTTAAAAAGCAATATATTGATGTTTAACGTCGAATCTTTTGAAGAGCTTGAACAGATAAATAAAATTGCAGGTAAACTTAAAAAGAAAGCAAGAATATCTTTTAGGGTTAACCCTGACGTAGATGCTCATACGCATAAACATATTACTACGGGAAAGTTCGGAACGAAATTCGGTGTTATGTATGAAGATGCTTTCGGTTTTTATAAAAAAGCTGCCGCAATGAAAAATATAGAAGTTGTCGGAATTGACAGTCATATAGGTTCGCAGATATTGGACGTAAAACCTTTTAAACTTGCTGCGGAAAAGATATCAAAATTAATAGATAAGCTGGAAGCTGCAGGAATAAAAATAAAATATATAGACATCGGCGGCGGATTGGGAATAAAATATAAGAAAGAAGATAAGCCGCAAACCCCGGCAGATTTGAAGAAGATTGTTATGTCTGTTTATTCAAAATATAAAGATAAGACAATAATTGTTGAACCTGGCAGATCCATCGTCGGTGATGCAGGAATTCTTTTAGGCCAGATTGTTTACAGAAAAACAACGGGAACAAAGAATTTTATTATAACAAACATCGGAATGAATGATTTGATAAGACCGGCTTTATACGATGCTTATCATAACGTTCTGCCGGTAAAGAAAAGTTCGAAAAAACAGAAAGTTGCGGATATAGTAGGTCCGATATGCGAATCGGATGATTTTGTCGCTAAAGACAGAAAGTTTCCTATGTTGGAACAGGGAGAATTTATTGCGGTAGAATGTGCCGGTGCATACGGCAGAGCGATGGCAAGCGAGTATAATTCTCGCCCGATAGTTAAAGAAGTAATAATATAAAATTTTTATAATAATAAAAGAGGTGTTTATGTTTTCAGGTAGCTACACAGCAATTGTCACACCATTAAAAAACAACAAGGTAGATTATGATGCTTACAAAAAGATAATTGATATGCAGATAGCAGCCGGCATTACCGGTATAGTTCCGTGCGGTTCTACGGGAGAATCTGCAACATTGTCACATGAAGAACATGATGAAGTTATAAAAAAAGCAGTTGAATTTGCAAACGGTAAATTAAAAGTTATCGCAGGAACAGGTTCCAACTCTACGGCTGAGGCAATAAGACTTTCCAAACATGCACAGGAAGTCGGCTGCGACGGAGTATTATTGGTTGCTCCTTATTATAACAAACCTACACAGGAAGGTTTATATCTGCATTATAAAGAAGTTGCAAATGCTTTCCGATTATCTTATATAATATTCAAGGCAGATCTGCCGTAAATATCGAACCTAAAACGATTGCACGGCTTGCAAAAGACTGTAAGAATATTGTTGCGGTAAAAGAAGCTTCGGGTTCTTTAGATCAAATGTCTCAAGTAAAACTTTTGTCTCCCGATATAGATTTAATTTCCGGTGATGACGCTTTAACCGTTCCGGTAATGTCTATCGGCGGAACAGGAGTAATTTCGGTACTTTCCAATATATTGCCGAAAGTCGTTGCGGATTTAGTAAATGCAATGGCAAATAAAGAATATGACAAGGCAAGAGAACTTCACTTCAAATGGCTTCCTTTGATAAAAGCTATGTTTATGGAAACAAATCCTATTCCCGTAAAAACTGCGATGTCTTTGATGGGAATTTGTTCCGATGAGATGAGACTGCCGATGTGCAAGATGTCCGAAGAACATATTGCTTCATTGAAAGATATATTAAAAAAATATAATCTCATATAATGACCGATCATCCAATCTCTAATCCTCAAGTGTCGTCTGTCATACCGCACTTCGATGCGGTATCTCGTCGTTCCGTCGTTTCTGACCCTCCGACCATCCGATCTTCCGACACTCTGTTTCCTCGCCGTTGTTCGTCATTGCGAGCCGACGAAGTCGGCGTGGCAATCCAGTGTCGTTCTGCCGTTAGTCGTTCAAACCATTCACCCATTCACCCCTTCACCTCTTCATCTAAAAATTTGCCGAAGCAAATTTTTCTCACCGGCGGTGCCGGCTTTTTCGGCTCAATACTGAAAGAAGAATTATTAAAGCTCGGTTACTCTTGTGTTTCAATAGATTTGGAACCGGATACCTATAAACATAAAAATTTTACTGCTGTTCAAGGCGATATAAGAAATACGGCACTGCTTGAAGAAATATTTAATAAATTCAAGTTTGATGCCGTTTTTCATTGTGCAGCAATGCTTGCCCATGTAAAAAAAGATTTAAAAAATTTGTGGACATCAAATGTTGACGGAACAAAAAATATAGCTGAAATGTGTACGAAGCACGGCGTAAATAAAATAGTTTTTACATCTTCCAATTGTTTATGGGCAAAAAATTTTGATACACCCGTAAAAGAAAATCAAATACCAGAACCTGTTGAAATATACGGAAAATCAAAAGCTGAAGGTGAAAAAATATTATTGTCGTACAAAAGTTTTAATACGGTAGTGTTTCGTTGTCCTACGATTATGGACGAGGGAAGACTTGGGCTTTTGGGAATACTTTTTGAATTTATCGACGAAAACAGAAAGCTTTGGATGGTCGGTGACGGAAAAAATAAATATCAATTTATCTATGCCAAAGATTTGGTAAGTGCCTGTATTAAAGCTCTTGATTACAATAAAACGGATATTTTTAATATCGGTTCAGACAATGTCAAAACATTTAATGAAGTTTATAAATATGTAATAGATAAATCCGGTTCAAAATCAAAACTTATCCATTTGCCTAAATGGTTTATGATTTTAGGGATGAAAATTTGCTATATGCTCGGCATTTCTCCGTTAGGGCCGTATCAATATAAAATGATTGCCGAAAATTTTATTTTTGATACGGAACATATAAAAAAAGAATTAGGATTTGTTCCTACAAAAACAAATGAAGAAATGCTGTTTACTGCTTACGAATATTTTCATAAAAATAAAAAAGAGATTTTAAGCAGAACAAATGTTTCCGCTCATAAATCGGTGGCAAAAATGGGAATAATCGGAATAATAAAATTCTTCTCTTAAAAGAATATGTTCAAAAATAAAAACAATATTTTACTATCTTTAATATTTACGGCGTTTTGCGTATTATCGTTTTTGGTCGGGTTGACTCACGAGGCGTGGCTGGACGAGGCACAAAGCTGGCTTATTGCAAGAGACTGCAGTTTTTACGACATAATGTTTACAAGGTGTTCTTATGAGGGAACGCCTTTTTTGTGGTTTTATATTTTAAAAATATTTATTCTTCTCGGATGGAGTTATAAATATCTTTTTGTAATTTCCTGGCTGTTTGCCTGTTTAGGTGTTTTTATTCTGCTGTTTAAGACAAATATTTCGAATATATTTAAAATAACAATACCTTTTACTTTCTATATTTTTTATCAATACAATATTATTGCCCGGCCGTACTGTTTGTTTTTTCCGGTGTTATGTTTAATAGCTGTATTTTATAACAAGAGGTTTGAAAGACCGTATTTATATTGCGGATTGTTGGTTCTTCTTGCAAGTATTCATGCCTATGCCTTTGTTATTGCCTTCGTTTTATTCTGTTTCTATATTTATAGTGCCGTCATTCCAGAAGATGATATTTTGTCATCTCGAACCGAGCACAGCGAGAGTGAGAGATCTTCTGTTGCTCGTTGTCATCCTGAGCAAAGAGAAGGATCTCTAGGTTGTTGTTTCTCAGCTCCTCAGCTTATCAGCATTTCAGCTGTCTTTCTCTGTTTCGCTTTCATTGCTTTAATCAGTATGAAAAACCCTGATTGCGATTATGTTCAGAAAAATATATTTTTAAGCAGCATAGCGGAAAAATTATTAACGGCATTATTACGCGGATATTTTAATTTAAATACTTTTTTTGCTTTTTTCTCTGCATTATTTTTAACATTATCTTTATATTATCTTGCCGTAAAAACTTTCTGCAGAAATAAAAGACAATTGGTTTTCTTTGCTGCATTAAATTTATCCGTCTATATTTCTATGGTGTTGGTAAATTTTTACGACTGGCATCTGGGAATAGTTCCTCTTACATTGTTGTTCTCTTGTCTGATATTAAAAAGCGAAAATAATATTTCCGTTTCTTTTAAAACAAATAAAGTTTTTTATATTGTTTGTATGGTTGTTGTTCTTACGCAAATATTCTTTTCCGTTAAAAATTCTTATCTTGAAATACACAGTGAATATGACGGAGCAAATACCGTTGCTAAGTATTTAAAACAAAATAATTTTACTGAAGACGGTATAGCTGCCTTAGGCTGCAGAGCAATTGCAATACAGCCTTATTTTAAAGAAAATATTTATATGAATAAAGATACAACATATTATCACTGGAGCAAAAAAGGATTTCTTGATGAAACGGAAAAAACTAAAAAGCTTATTTCAAAAGCTAAAGTATTTATTACCGACGGGGATATGCTGAAAGCCGTATTTTTTAAAGATATTTTGGATTATATTTATAATAATTTTTATGAAGATATTACTGTTGATTCTTATATGTGCATTAAGGGTGTTAAATTTCCGTCATCAACAACATACCATGTGTTTATACGGGAAGATAATTTATAATTTACAATTTGCTTTTTTTTAAATATAATAAATAAAATAATTATATAGGGAGCATAAATATGGCTAATGTAATAGTTTGCGGAGCATGCGGCAGAATGGGCAGTGCCATAATTAATATGGCAAAACAAGATAAAGATTTTAATGTTGTTGCAGGAACGGAAATTGACAGCAGTCCTTCAATAGGGAATAAAAATCCTTTGATAGTAAAATCTTCCGATATGGAAAAATTTGTAAATGCAGGCGACATAATAATAGATTTTACAATCGCCTCAAACACAATGAGAAATGTAGAGATTGCACTGAAGAAAAATGCCAAACTTGTTATCGGAACTACAGGTTTAACCGATGAAAATAAAGAAGTCTTAAAGAAAGCCGGAGAAAAAATCGCAATAGTTTTTGCTCCCAATATGTCAACGGGAATTAATTTGTTAATTGATATCGTGGAAAATTTAGCAAAGAGAATTCCCAACTATGATACGGAGATAGTTGAAATACATCATAATAAAAAGAAAGATTCTCCTTCGGGAACTGCAATAAGGCTTGCTGAAGCCGTTGCCGCAGGACATAATAAAAGTTTAAAAGATGTCGGTGTTTACGGCAGACACGGTGCACAAACGTTAAGAAAGCCTGAAGAAATCGGTGTGCATGCTGTCAGAGGCGGAGACGTCTGCGGAGATCATACAGTTTATTTTGCTGGAACAGGAGAAGTGATAGAACATGGCTGAATTTTACGAACCAAACCTGTATATGTCCACTCCGGAGAATCCGAATACCATGGGCGTAATGATGAAGCTTGCAGAACCAGTGGACGGAGAAACTCTGCGGGATGTGGTAGAGGATTTACGATTTAGGTTCCCATACTTCTATGTTCGGGCAGTACAGGAGGGGAATGACCTGATTCCCGTAGAGAACCGTCTTTCCATGACAGTGCGCGGCACCTGGGATGCGATCAGATTGAATGCGGAGGAGTCCAATTTCCATCTGGCGGCTTGGAAGTATGAAGGGCAGCGGGTTGCCTTCGAGATATCCCATTCGCTGACGGATGGAGCCGGCGTGCTTCCCTATATCAAAAGCGCAATGTATCT
>CAJOJJ010000024.1 GCA_905234925.1 uncultured Endomicrobiia bacterium | reverse complement strand
TCAAAAACGTTCTGAACCCGAACGTATTTACAAGGCTGTAGCTGACATTTGCAGGATAAAATTCCATTATGGCATAATTTTTGTTTTTTATACCGAACGTGGAAATGCCTTGCGCTCTGTTTACATAATATGCCCACATGGGAATACCTTTCACACCGGAAATGCCGGGAAAGAAACTTGCAAATGTAGGAGCAAGGTTATAGTTTTCAATTACAAACTTTCCGTCTGAATTTAGGTAATACTTAAAATTGTTCATTTTTCCTCTTTATTTAGCTGAACAGCTGAAAAGCTGAAGAGCTGAAAAGTTATTTAGGTTATTAGGTTATCAGGTTATTAGTTTGTTTTATAGTTTTATAGTTTTATAGTTTATTAGTTTTTGGCAGTTTGTCGTTAAATTTATAATCTTATAAGCTTATAACCTTTTAAGCTCATAACCTGTCGTTATTATTTTTTAAAAACTCTTTTAAATATAAAATCTACGTTTTTGAAGTGCGGAGCAATGTCGCAGTCTCTTCTGATTTCTTTCTCGTTCATATATTTTCTTATTTCTTCATCTTTTAATGCAACTTCTTCAAGACTTACATTCTTTTCTCTTGCAGAAAATGCCAATCTCTGCATAATTGCATATCCCTGCTCTCTCGTCAAACCTTTATCCACTAAAGTCAAAAGCATAGTTCCCGAACAGATAACGTCCTGTGTCTTGTTCAAATTCTTTTTCATATTTTCGGGATAAACGTTTAAGCCGCTTAACAACCCCTGCATTCTTTTTAAAATATAAAACAGCCCCATCGTTGCGTCGGGAAGCATTATTCTTTCCGTCGATGAATGGCTGATATCCCTCTCATGCCATAACGCAATATTTTCCATAGCGGTAACAGCATATCCTCTTAACAGCCTTGCAAAACCGCAGACATTTTCCGATATTATCGGATTTCTTTTGTGAGGCATAGCGGAAGAACCTTTCTGTCCTTTAGTAAACGGCTCCTCAGCTTCAGCAACTTCGGTCCTCTGCAAATGTCTTATTTCAACGGCTATTCTTTCAAGGTTTGCACCGACATGTGCAATAGTTGATAAAAATATGGAGTGTCTGTCACGCGGAACAATCTGCGTGGAAACAGGTTCAGGTTTTAAATTTAATTTTTTGCAGACGTACTCTTCAACTTTCGGGCTTAAATGTGCAAACGTTCCTACCGCACCGGAAATTGCTCCGTAGCTGACGGTATCAATAGCATAGTTTAATCTGTCCAATGAACGTGATAATTCACTGTACCAATTGGCAACTTTTAACCCAAAAGTAGTAGGCTCTGCATGAACTCCGTGGCTTCTGCCCATCGTTGGTGTAAACTTATATTTGAAAGCCAGTTTCTTTGTTATTTTCATTAACTCTTTTGTTTCTTTTATAAGCAGCAGACAAGCCTGCCTCATCTGAACGGCAAGCGAAGTATCCAAAACATCCGATGATGTCATACCCATATGCAAAAATCTTGCTTCCGGCCCTACAGTCTCAACAACACTCGTCAAAAATGCAATAACATCGTGTTTAACGGTCTTTTCTATTTCGTTGATTCTGTCCTTATTTATTTTAGCTTTTTTGCGAACTTTTTCAATTGCAGCTTTCGGAACTACTCCCAACTTTGCCATTGCTTCCGACGCTAAAATTTCCACTTCCAGCATTATTTTAAATCTGTTTTCGTCGGTCCAAATTGCTTCCATTTCCGGCTTTGCATATCTTGGTATCATTTTTTAATTATCCTTATTTATTATTTTTCTGTTCATTTTCAACAATTTTCTTTATAGCCTGCGGAAAAATTTCATGTTCTACAGTAAGAACTTTCTTTGCAACATCCTCATGGCTTTCATTTTCGTTCAAGAAAACTTCTTTCTGCATTATTATATAGCCGGTATCGTAATCGTCATCGACTAAATGAACGGTTGCTCCGGATTTTTTTTCTTTAGCTTTTACTACAGCCTCATGAACATGATGTCCGTACATTCCTTTACCGCCGTATTTAGGCAGAAGTGCAGGATGAATATTTAATATTTTTGATTTATATTCTTCAATAATCTTGTGTGAAACTTTTCTTAAATAACCTGCCAAACATATCAAATCTGCACCGGAATCCTTTATAAGCTTATATACTTTTTCGTCGTATTGCTCCTGAGGCATACCGTTATAATCCAACGCAACGGCTTTCAAACCTGCTTTTTTGGCTCTTTCCAATCCGTAAGCATTAGGATTGCTTGATATCACTATTACAATCTCGGCAACACCTTTAAGTATTCCGTCTTTTATTGAGTTTATAATTGCCTGCAAATTAGATCCGTTTCCGGATATTAAAACAGCTAATTTTTTTATCATACCAATTCAACTCCTTTACTGCCTTTTTTTACGTATCCTATAATCTTGGAACCTTTAAAAAATTTGTTTATTTCTTTTGCATATTGGGAACGGACAAATATTGCCATACCGATACCCATATTTAAAGTTCTGTATATATCCTGCTCGGGAACATTTCCCTTTTTCTGAATAATCTTAAATATTTCCGGAACTTTCCAAGATTTTTTATCGATTATTACATGGGCACTTTCGGGAAGGATTCTGCCGATTTTGTCATAGAAACTTCCGCCCGTAATATGTGCAATACCGATTATTTTTTTATTTTTGCCGTTATTGAATTTCTTAAGTGCGGCAAGAACTTCTTTCACATAAATTTTTGTCGGAGCAAGAAGCTGTTTTGAATATTTTTTCAATTCTTTTTCTGAAAAAACTTTTCTTATAAGAGAATATCCGTTAGAGTGAGGTCCGCTGGACGGCAAACCTATTATAACATCTCCCTCTTTAATATCTTTACCCGTTATTTCTTTTCCTTTTTCTATAATACCGACGGCAAAACCTGCCAAATCGTAATCTTCGCCTTTATAGAAGCTCGGCATTTCCGCAGTTTCTCCGCCGATAAGCTGTGAATCCGCCTGCTTACAGCCTGCAATAATTCCGCCGATAACTTTTTCGGTTAAAGCAACATTAAGCTTACCGCATGCAAAATAGTCCAAGAAGAAAAGAGGTTTTGCACCGACGCAGATAATATCATTGACATTCATTGCAACCAAGTCTATTCCGACGGTATCGTGCTTATTTACGAGAAAAGCTATCTTTAATTTTGTTCCTACTCCGTCGGTAGAACTGACCAAATTATATTTTGTTCCGTCTATAGGAAATGCTCCGCCGAAACCGCCTACTTTCGGAAGTTTCTTTTTAAGTCTTTTAACCAAGTCATTTCCGGCATCGATATTGACACCGGATTTACGATAAGTAATTGCCATATAATACTCCTTGTCTTAGCGGTAAAACCGCAACACAATTTTTTGTCGTTTATTATACATTGTACACTACCGTTTTATATTTTATAATAATATAAAAGAAAATGCAAAGAAAAAACGAGCAAAATATCTTTTCTTTTGCTCGTTCTTTATTCGGAATAACTTTACAAAACAAATTAAATCTAAAAGTGGTTATTTTCAACTATAGTAGCACCTTCGGTTATATTATAATATAATGTCAATAATGTTTTATCATTAACTAATTCTTGTGGCTTATACACCGCAGCATTAAAGAAAGTAAGTGCTTCTGAAAAAGTTTCATTAGCTGCTGTACGGAAATAAGTAAAATATTTATTACCTCTGGCATCAACACCCAAAACTCCTTCAAAACACGAATAGCTTTTTACATCACTTTGAAACCTGCTAAGGAAATTCCCATACTGCGAATAGTATGCTTTTTGTGCAGAAAGTATTACACCTAATAATGCATAACCCTCAGCATATTTTGCCTTATCAACATATCCCCTGTATATTGGTACAGAAATTACCGACAAAATAATTACAATTGCAATTGTGATAACCAACTCTACTAATGTAAAACCTTTTAATTTGTTTTTCATAAATTTTCTCCTTTTATTTAAAATATTTTTTTGCTATAATAAGCCGAGAGATAAAAATGCTATGTAAGTTATTTATCTTCTTAACAAAACCGAAAAAATTTTTTAGTTTGTCTTTCGAGCTTTTGCTATGTTGTCAGCTCGCTCGGCCTAAAAGTAATTTTTAACTTTATTTTTATTATTATGTAATGTTTATAGCGGTCAAAATAAGAAATTTGTCTTACAATATTATAAAATATCCGTTGCTTTTTGTCAAGGAGAAAATTTAATGTCCAATAGAAATATCGGCGCTAAAATAAGGAATTTATTGTATTTAAAAAATATGAGCCAAGCGGAATTGGCAGATAAACTTGGGATTCGCAGACAAACATTGTCCGTTTGGTTGACCAGCAGAAGAATTCCAAAACTTTCGACGATAGAAAAGATAGCAAAAGCTTTGGATGTTCCAATCAGTGAGATAAATGATATTACGGAAAAAGATTCAGCAACTAAAGATATGCAGTTGCAGATAAAAGACCATGAAATAAGATTGTTGAAAATTGAAAAACAGATTATGAAATTGGAAAAAGAAAACTTGGAAATGAAAGTTAAAACAGCAACAACAATTAGAAATTAAGGTATTTTTAGAACATAGATTCCCGCCCAACGGCTCTGCGGGAATGACAGAAGAGACGGCAATATGAAATAAAACAAAAAGAATTAAAAAATTCGCAATATGGCGAATTTCAAATACTGTGTTTCAGGCATGGATATAAGAATAGGGTGATCCTTCGCCTGCGTGGAAAGTTCCAAAAACACTCCCGTTTTCCCGGCTCTTGAACAAGCCTCTCTAATCATCTTTACAAAATCACTCGGCGATAAATGGTGCGAACATGAACTTGTCGCAAATATCCCACCGTTTTTTAATAATCTTACAGCCTGTTCGTTAAGCTTGGCATAATGTTTGTATCCTGCAAAAAAATCTTTTTTACTTTTTATAAGTCCGGGAGGATCAATATTTACCACTTCAAAATTTTCTCCGGCAGCCTCTTTGGAACAAATATATTCCTGAGCATCGGCAACTATACCGTTAAAATTTTTGTAACCGTTTAACTCATAATTTTTCGATGCTATTTCAAGCGACGGTCTAGAAGAATCCACAAAAGTTACTTCCTTTGCACCTGCTTTTAAAGCATTAAGACCGAAAGAACCCGTATGCGTAAAACAATCCAAAACTTTTTTATCTTTACAGTATTTTTGAAGTAATTTTCTGTTATCTCTTTGGTCAAAGAAGAAACCTGTTTTCTGACCGGATTTAATATTAACATAATATTTTATATCGTTTTCCGTTATTATAATATCGTCGGGAATTTCGCCGGAATATACTTCGTTTTCCTGCGGAAGTTCTTCAAGTTTTCTTAAAGCAGAATCGTTACGAACCATAATTCCTTTAGGTTCAATAACATTTTGGACTGCTTCCAAAATATCATGTTTATTTTTATCTGCCCCTGCGGAAATAAACTGCGCAACGCAGTAATCTTCATATTTATCAAGAATAAATCCGCTTATTCCGTCGCTTTCGCCGTAAAAGGCTCTAAAAGAGTTTTGTGCGGGATATAAAATTTTTCTGAATTCGTAAGCCTTTGCAATTTTATTTTGCCAAAATTTTACATCGACTATTTCATTTTTTTGTGATATCAGTCTGAATGCTATTAAGGAATGAGAATTATAAAAACCTATACCGATAAAATTGTTTGAAGAATCATAACATTCCACAATCTCGCCGGATTGAGGCTTGCCGAGAATATCTTTAATTTCGTTGGAAAATATCCACTGATGACCGGACTTTACTCTTTTTTCTTCAGATTTTTTTAGTATTATATTTTTCATATTGTTGCTCTTATAACGATTTGCAATTTCTAGTTACGACTTTATATTTGACTCCCTTATGTGCCAACCGCTTACGCTTTCTTTTCAGCACACCGCAGTCGCCAAATATTTCGTCTCACTGACGAACTTGCAAATCTAAAGTTGTAAAAAGTGCTTCGCACTTTTTGTTATTATTTAGCTTAACGGTAAACAGCAAAAAGGAAATATGTTCGAGTGCAGCCTGTAGCCGTCTATGAGCGAACAATTTTTGAGACAAAAAACTGATTAACGGCTAAAGTTTTTTCCCGCAGGGCTCGCTTTTTGTTCGACGCTTTCCCGTTTTCCTTAGGTTGTTAGGGAAAGCTAGTTAAGCGTTGGTCTCAAAAATTGGAGCGAATGGCGATTGAGCAAACGAGAATATATTTCCTTTTTGCTCTGCCGGCACGAAAAAAAGTAAAATATTCTTCAAAAATCAAAGAATTTGTTTTAAAATAGAGGAGATTCGCTTGCCGTCGGCGGCACCTTTAAGTGCGGCAATCGATGCTTTCATAACAGTTCCGAAACTTTTATCTTCGCAGGAAGCAACAACTTCTTTAAGTTTGGCAGTCAACTCTTCATCGGAAATTTCCGCAGGCAGATAGCCCTCAATTATTTTCAACTCTTTTTCTTCTTTTTCGGTTAAATCCGTTCTTCCGGCTTTCTGAAAAGTTTCAATTGATTCTTTTCTTTTTTTTGCTTCGCTTCTTAAAACTTTTATTATTTCATCTTCGGTTATTTTAATGCCTTTTAAGTCTCTTACGTTTATTTCGTTAAGTATTCCTCTGACGGTGTTAAGGCTTACCATATCTTTAGCTTTCATATATGTTTTCATATCTTCTTTTAATTTTTCAATCATTCCCATTTCTATTCTCCTTTTTTGTATTTTATATAATTTAACGTGGATCCTGAATCAAGTTCAGGATGACACCGCTACGCGGTGAACGGCAACGGCGAGATCTCTCACACTCACTACGCTCGGTTCGAGATGACAACATTTTAGGTTATTAGGTTATAAGATTATAAGTTTAACAACAAACTACAAAAACTAATAACCTGATAACCTTATAAGCTCATAACCTGCCATTCTCAGCTTCTCAGCTAAAATCGCCATTAGCGGTTTTTAATTGCATTTGTAATCTGTTTACTGATATCTTCTATTGACGATGTTTCAAGATTAATATTTTTCAACAGCTCATTTTTCTGCGACTGTAAAGACTTTTCAACTTCTTTCACTTTAGCCTGCGCCATTTCGTTAACTTTACTTTGAATTTTAGCTTTAGCTTCATTTACTTTTGACGAGAACATCTTTGATATTGCTTCGGAAAGTTTCTTATCTATATCGGAAGATATTGATATATCCAAATTTTCTCCGTCTTTATCCTGAGCTTTAAGATTAACCTTAAAATTCTTTATTGTGTTTGTAACTTCAGCCAAATATTTTAAATTGCCGGAAATATCGGATAAATTCTTTTTCTGTATATTATTGAAATAAACATCTGCATTACAGAGGAAACTTTTGTTGCTTAAGCTGAAAATCCCTGCCAAATTAATTTTGGCTGTATCAACCAACGGCAAATAATCATTAGGTTCGATATTTAAAACGCTTCCCTGCAAACCGTCAAACGCTAAAGTTAAGTTATCTTCATAATTATATTTTCTGTGGTCAAAAGTTCCCGAAACTACAAGCATTTGCGTACTGTTGTTTCCGTTAATATCATACCGGGAGAAGAAGAAATATTCTTTATTAAACCCGAAAAATCTATTCCTGCCGATTCTTCTCCTTTAGAGGTGTTCCCCGATACGCTTATTTTGGAAATAAGCAGTGATGGATATAACTTCTGTTTGAATATAACATCTCTTCCCAAGTCTCTCTGTTTAACAGGTTTTACCTCTTTTTCATCGGCAGATTTTTCCGGCATATACTGTTTTACAAGCGATATGTAGTAAATAACTTTTTCAACCTTTTCTACCCATTTCTTACCGAAAATCATCTGCGAAATATTTTTTGTATTAAGGTTCGGCAAAGATATTTTCTGCGATATATTGTTTACGTCGGCGGAAATGGAATCTTTTAACTGTTTCGAAACGTCCACTGCGGATGAAACATCTTTCTTAATATTATTAAGATCCGTCAACATTGTATCGAATTCCGTTTTTATCGTTTTAAGTTCACTGACTTTTTTAGCGGTATCCGACAGTGCCGACAAATTAAAAGAACTGAAATTTGTTTTGGAAATATCGTCAACAAGAACTTTTGCTCTGTCTATTTTTTCCTGATAATTATTATTTTTAATTTGCTCCTGATAGTTCTTATATTTGTTCTGAAGTTCCGCAGAAAGAGCTTCCGCCTGTTTTACGGAAGTAAGCCCCGTATCTTCAACAAGTTTATTTACGTCAAAATTCTTAATTTGTTCCTGAATGGTATTAAATGCCTCAACCGACGGAAGATTGTTAAATTCATTAACGGACTTTTCTTTTGCAGAATTAAAAAGTTTCGTAAGCTTGCCGTCTTTCTTTTCCTGATTTTTATATTTCTTTTCCTGTTTCGGCGGAAGCTGTCCGGAAGTTTTTCTGTCGGTGTTTAATTTTATCCCCTCAACGCTCATTTCATCAATAACAACTTTCTTTCTTAAAAGCGGCGAAAAACGGACATCAAAGGCTATTCTCTTGATATCAATAAAATTTTTAAAGTAATCGTTTTTATCGGCACACCTTAAACCGTTAATTGTTATGGAACATCTTTTCAGGCTTGTTTTTAAATAATCTATCTCTACTTTTGCACCCGTTACCATCTGCGCCGAAGAAATAATTATATTTTTTAAAATTTTGTCGAGAAAGAAAATATTAAATATTACAATCAAAGCAACTATTACCGCCGTTACCGAAACAAAACTCCATCTTATCATTTTCATATTTTTTATACCCGCCTATTTAACAAGATTTACTACTTTGGTAGTATTTATTGCAACACTTAATATTTTAACCACTTTCCATTTGGAAACTTTATCTCTTAAATGCGTTCTGTAATAAACCAAAACTTTCTTGGCCAAAATTCCGTTGGGAACAAACATTATCAAACCGAAAATCAAACTGCCCATTACGACGGAATTATTAAAATGAGTAAAAGGAACTACGGGCAGATTATAAAGCCAAGTATAAAAAGAATTGAGTATACCTATATTCAAAACATAAAAACCGATAACATCAAATAAAGGATCCAATGCAAAACTTAATATTGCATACAACGCACATGAAAGAAGCGCTGCTGTAATATTTACTCTGAAAAGCATAATTACTATGAATAAAACTATCTTCATCATCATGTTGGGAACAAGCCCCAAAATGCAGCCGAGCGCTGCACCCCACGCAATTTGATCCGGAGAGATATCCGTCTGAAACATTACAACAATTTGTTTTAAAGTTTTTAGGAAAAACATTTTTAACTCCTTAAAAAATCGCTATGCGATTTTTTAGCTGATAAGCTGAGACAGCTGAGCAGCTGATAAGTTTTCGGTATTTTTATACTATAGATTCCCGACAGAGACACTCGGGAATGACAGACGAAAAAGCAATGTAAATGAACTTTAACACAGATTGCGGATCATGTCCGCAATGACAAACGGGGTTTCGGCGGTGTAGTCGGGGGCAAGCTCTTTCATCTGCTCTTTGGAAGAATATCCGTACAAAACACCTATCGTTTTGATACCGGCATTTTTGCCGACCATAACATCATTTGTTCCATCGCCGACCATAACGATACTTTCTTTATTTAAAGAAAACTTCTTCATTATTTCGTATACAGGCACAGGACTGGGCTTTTTCTCTTTAAAAGAATCTCCACCGTAAATTTCGGTAAAAAAGTTTGATAAGGCGAGCGTTCTCAATATTTGTTTTGAAAATTTTTCATCTTTATTGGAGAGCAAAACTTTCTGTTGAGGAACGGCAGACAACATTTCTTTAACACCGTCATAAGGTAAAGTTTTATCGGTTAAATGTTCAACATAATTATCTTTGAACATTTTTACCGCCGAATCAAAATTATTGTTTTTTAATTCCGGCAAAACCGCCTTTACAAGAGCCGTTATTCCGCTGCCCAGATAAGAAGCTACCTTATCTACGGGCAACGGACTAAGATTATGTTTCTGTCTTACAAAATTTACGGAATCCGCCAAATCATATTTGGAATCCACCAACGTTCCGTCAAGGTCAAATATAACAAGTTTTATATCATCGTTTAAAACCATTTTATTATTCCGGGAAGATACTCAACTTTATCCAAATATTGAGGAACAATTCTTATTGTATAACCGCAGTGTCCGACCATTTTGGTTCCCGTTTCAAGTTCATAAATATATGTACCGTCGGCTTCTTTTGAAACCATCTTCATATTTTCGAAGCGCTCATCTTTTAAAACATTATTTGCCGCCAAATATCCGCCGAAGACCTGAACGAAAACATCTTCGGGATTGATTCCTGCCAAATTAACTTTTGCGGTTATTTTTATTTTCTCGCCGATTTTTATATTTTTATTGCCGATATTATCCTCAGCACTTATTACGGAAACTTTAGACCAGTTTCTCTCAATATTGTTCTGCCAAACCGTTTTTTTTCTGGCAAGCTCAAAATTATTTTCTTTCATTTTCTCGGTCTGTTCCATCGACGGAATATAGAATTTTCTGGTATAATCTTCAATCATTCTGTTTGTGTTAAACATAGGTCCTACAGTCTGCATACAGGTTTTCATTTTGCTTATCCAGCCTCTGGGCAGATTGTCCTGACCTCTGTCATAGAACAACGGAACTATTTCTTTTTCAAGTATTTCGTAAATGGATCTTGATTCCATTTCATTTTGATATTCCAAATCATCATATTTATCGATAGAGCCTATTACCCAGCCGTTTTCTCCGTTGTACCCCTCACACCACCATCCGTCAAGAACGCTGAAATTTATCGCACCGTTAACCGCCGCTTTCATTCCGCTGGTACCGGAAGCTTCTTCGGGTCTTAAAGGATTGTTCAACCAAATATCTACACCCTGCACCAAATAATGCGCAACGTTCATATCGTAATCTTCAAGAAAAACTACTTTATGCCTTAATTCGGGATCAGAAGTGAGAGACACTATGCTCTTTATAATTTCTTTACCTCTGTCGTCTTTCGGGTGAGCTTTACCTGCAATAATTATCTGAACAGGTTTATCTTTATTCAAAAAAATCTTTTTAATTTTATCAAGATTTCTGAAAATCAAATTTCCTCTCTTATAAGTTGCAAATCTTCTTGCAAAACCTATAGTCAATGCTTCCGGGTCCAAAACCTCGTCGGCAAAAGAAATCATATGTTTAGACAAACCTCTTCTTTCAAACTGCGCTCTCAATCTGTTTCTTGCAAAAGATACCAATCTTTCTTTTCTTCTTTCATGGCTTCTCCAAAGTTCCGCATCCGGAATATCGGCAACCTGCTGCCACAAAGTTTGATCTTCCGGTTCATCTATCCATGCACTGCCCAAATATCTTTGGAAAAGTCCCGCAAACTCATACGATATCCAAGTATTTGTATGAATACCGTTAGTAATATGCGTAATGGGAATTTCTTTTCTGGGAACATCAGGCCAAACATTCTGCCACATCTGTCTTGACACCGTTGCATGCAGCCTTGAAACGCCGTTTGCTTTACCGCAGGCTTTAAGTGCAAGTATCGTCATCGAGAAATCTTTATCAAGACTTTCGGATTTGATATCTTTATCTTTGCCGAGAGCCAAAAATTCTTCTTTCGTCAAACCTAACTCTTTATACATACTTTCAAAGTACGTTGTTACAAGAGAAGATGAGAACACTTCGTTTCCTGCAGGAACGGGAGTATGTGTAGTAAATACACAGTTTGCTTTAACAACTTTCTGTGCTTCGCTGAAAGACAAACCTTTTTTCATTAAAATTCTTATTTTCTCAAGAAGCAAAAATGCCGAATGTCCTTCATTTATATGAATTACCGACGGCTCGATATTTAAAAGTTCCAACACTCTCATACCGCCTACACCGAGAAGTTTTTCCTGTTTAATTCTCATTTCTTTGTCGCCGCCGTAAAGTTCTCCGGTAATAACTCTGTCTTCGGGAGAATTTTTTTCAAAGTCCGTATCAAGAAGATACAACGAAACTCTTCCCACTTTTACTTTCCAAATTCTGGCAAAAACTGTTTTATTCTGAGGAAGAGTTATATTTATTGATAACGGTTCGCCTTTTTCATCGGTTAAAAGCTCCAAAGGCATACTGTAGAAATGATTTGTTTTGTATTCTTCTATCTGCCAACCGTCGATACTTAAATGCTGTTTAAAATATCCGTTTCTGTATAAAAGTCCGATACCGACCAAAGGAAGCCCCATATCACTGGCGGATTTTAAATGGTCTCCCGACAAAACTCCCAAACCGCCGGAATATATCGGCAAACTTTCATGTATTGCAAATTCCGTTGAAAAGTAAGCTATTTTTTTATCCTTGTGTTCCGGGAAAGTTCTTTCAAACCATGCCGGCATGGACATATATTTATCAAGTTCATCTTTAACCATTTTCATATGGGACAAGAAACTTGTATCTTGAGAAAGTTCTTCCAACGTTTCCTGTTTTACAAGACCGAGCATTGCTTTGGGATTATGATAAGACTCTTCCCAAATATGCCTGTCCAATCTTCTGAAAAGTTCTACGGCGTCGCTGTTCCAGCACCACCACATATTTTCAGAAATTTCTTTTAAATCTTTTAACGGTTCAGTCAAAGACGGTGTAACAACAAACGGTTTTGCTTTTACGGCCGAAAACACTTCCTGATTTTCATTAAACAGCTCTTTTTCGTTAATCATCAATTTCTCCCCATTATATAACGATTTACAATTTTCGGTTACGACTTTATATTTGTCTTCCTTATGTGCCAATCACTTACGCTTTCTTTTCAGCACACCGCGGTCGACAAATATTTCGTCTCACTAACGAATCTGTAAATCTAAATTTGTAAAAATTTACTTCGTAAATTTTTGTTATACTACAGATTCCCGACTACGACTTTCGGGAATGACAGCACTGCGTGCTGTAACGACACCGAATTGCCACGAGCTAAAGCCCTCGCAATGACGACCTTGTTGTTGTCGTTTATTGTACATTATACATTATACATTGTACATTTGTAAAAATTGCTTCAGTAATTTTTATAATATCACGTATGTCCAAAAAATCAACGCCAGAAAAAATGAAATTAGTTTAAGTTCCCAGTTCCTTAAAATATTCTTTTTAATCTTTTTAAAATTTATTTTTTTATTGCTCATTGTTTACATGCCTTTGTTTATAATTATCCGACAAAGTTTTTAATAATTTTTCTCTGGAAACAACTTCTATTTCTCCCCCTTTGCAAATCGATATTCTTCCGGTCTCCTCGGATACAACCACCACGAGAGCATCCGTTAATGACGATATACCTATCGCTGCTCTGTGTCTGGTACCCAAATGTTTAACCTCCAGTTCCGTACTTATGGGCAGAACACATCCTGCGGAATGAAGTCTTTCATTTTTTATAATAACGGCACCGTCATGAATAGGAGATTTCGTATTGAATATCGAAAGAAGAAGTTCATGACTGATTTTTGCATCAAGCATAATTCCCGTATCGGTATAATTTTTCAAGCCGAAACTTTTTTCTATAACTATCAATGCACCTGTTCTGGATTTACTCATTTCTATTGCCGCTTCGGAAATTTCTCCGAGAAAATTCGTTTTGATATCGGTTTCATTAAATGCAATTTTACTTCCGAGCTTTGCAAGAGCATATCTTATTTCCGACTGAAAAACTACGGACAATATGATAACGGCAGCAAGCCAAAATTTATTCATTAACCAAGACAATGCTCTTAAATGAATTACATCTTTTGCAATAATCGTAATGGCAAAAAGAGCTATCAAGCCGATAACAATCTGAATAGTTCTGGTGCCTTTTATAGCCACCAAACATTTGTAGAAAATAAACGAAACTACCAAAATATCCAAAATATTTACTACATATGTTGACCAAATGTGATAAATAAACTCCATCTTTATGCCTCTATATTTTTCTTACGGCATTAACGGTTTGCAATGCCCGTTTTATTTCTTTAACATTATGAACCCTCAAGATATCTGCACCGTTTAATGCGGCTAAAACATTTGCCGTTATGTTTGCGGAAACTCTCTCTTCGGGTTTTTCATCTTTTATTATCTTTGCAAGAAAACTTTTGTTTGACAACCCGACAAGCAAAGGATAATTTAAAGATTTAAATTCAAAAAGTCTCTTTATTATCTCCAAATTGTTATCAACAGTTTTTCCGAAACCGATTCCCGGATCAATAATTATTGAATTTTTGTTTATTCCGGCTTCAACCGCATATTCCGTCTGAATTTGCAAAAAATCAATAATGTCCGATATTACATTATTATACTTTATATTTTTCTGCATAGTCAAAGGTGTTTTTATCATATGCATCAAAGCAACCGCTGCTTTATGCTTGGCAACAACCTTTGCCATACTCTTTTTCATTTTCTTTCTGTCTTTGTCGTTTATTGTACATTCATATCTTAACGCATAAATATCATTTATAATATCCGCACCTTCGCTTAATGCAGCTTCCGCAGCTTCCGGCTTGTAAGTATCCACAGATATCGGCACTTTTATTTTTTTATGTGCAATTTTCAAAAATTTTTTTATTTTTAAAATTTCATCCTTAACATTTACCGGTTTTGAACCGGGTCTTGTAGATTCCGCACCTATATCTATAATATCAGCACCCTGATTCTGCATATCAAGAGCAGCTTCAACAGCCTGTTTTTCATCGGATATCCCGTTACCGAAAAAAGAGTCTTCCGAAAGATTTACTATTCCCATAACAAGCGGGGTATCTTTTAAAATTATTTTTTTATTTGCACAGACTATTCTTCTTTCTTTTTCTTCTTTTGATATTTCAAAAATTTTCTTCGATATTTCTCTCAGTCCGAAAGGCTGTTCTTTTATTTTTTCGGCAAGTTTTTCTGCCTGATATTTGTTTGCACACAAGATTACTGTCGAAAGACCTTTTTTAAACAAGGAAATATCTTTGCTGACGGCAACATCACATCCGCACGACAACGCATCCTGTTTTAAAATATTCGCTGCTCTGTTATCAATATTTTCTATTATAAAAGAACTTTGTATTATTTTTTTTGCAAGCTTGGTATAAACATATTCATCACACTGAGTTTTCTCAATCATCTTCAGAGCATCGTTAAAAGTATTAATCTGTAGTTTTCTAATGTTCATTTTATTTAGGTTATTAGGTTATCAGGTTATCAGGTTATTAGTTCTTTGCTTTTATCTTTTATAACCTTATAAGCTCATAACCTATGTTTACTGTTTCAGTAACGATAATGCCTCAGCTCTCGTTCTTGCATCTTTTAAAAATATTCCGCGCATTGCGGAAGTTATTACTTTTGAACCGGGCTTTTTTACGCCTCTCATTGTCATACATAAATGCTCGGCTTCAATAACAACCATAGCTCCGTTAGGCTGAATGGTTTTCATTAAAGTATCTACAATCTGCTTGGACAATCTTTCCTGCAGCTGCAGCCTGTGCGAAAACGCTTCCACAACTCTGACGAGCTTTGATATTCCTGCAATTCTGTCTTTCTTCGGCAAATAAGCAATATGCACTTTCCCGTAGAACGGCAGCAAATGATGCTCGCACATGGAATATATGGGAATATCTTTTACTATAACTATTTCTTCATGTTCTTCGGTTTCGTAGTGAACAGGTATAATGTTTTCTATATCAACATTATATCCCGATAACATTTCTTCATAAAATTCAGCTACGCGTTCCGGAGTTCTTTTTATTCCTTCCCTATTGAGGTCTTCTCCGAAACCTTCAAGCATTAATGCTACTGCTTTTTTCACTTTATTTTTATCATATTGTTTCATTTTGTATTCCTTAAAAAATGCCTTACATTTTTTAGCTAATAAGCTGAAAACTTTTTGTTATTATTTAGCTTAACGGCAAGATTGCTTCGTCGCCTATGGCTCCTCGCAATGACGACACTGTTGTTGTATTTTTGTCATTTAAACCCTTAAGCTCTTCACCCTTTCACCTCTTCACCTGTCGTTATCATTTAAACAAATCTTCTTGGACAGGAGCCTTTGTTTCTTCCTGTTTAGGTTCAACTTTTTCTTCTGTCTGATTCTGCTCGTTTTTTTCTTCAGCTTTTATTTCAACTTTCTCTTCACTTTTATCAATTTCGCGAGGCTCAAGCTTTTCCCCTTTCATTATAGTATCAATCTGATCGCCGGTTAAAGTTTCTCTTTCTATCAACATTTGTACAAGATATTCAAGCTTATCTCTGTTTTCTTCCAAAATTTTTCTTGCTCTGTTTTTGGCATTTTCAACAAGAGATTTTATTTCCTCGTCAATAATTTGAGCCGTTTTATCGGAATGTTTAGGACTTTTCGAAATATCCATCCCTAGGAAAACTTCCTCATTTTCTTTGCCCAGCGCCAACGCACCAATCTTATCGCTCATACCGAATTCCGTAACCATCCTTGTGGCAATCTGCGTGGCTCTTGCAATATCGTTTGATGCTCCCGTAGTTATTTCATTAAATACCAATTCTTCGGCAACACGCCCGCCCATAAGAATGGCAAGCCTGCCCTCAATTTCCGTTCTTGAAGTTAAAAATTTATCTTCCAAAGGAACCTGTAAAGTGTATCCTAAAGCTCTGCCGCTGGAAATGATGGTTACTTTATGAACTGGGTCCATATTCGGGATAACTTTGGCAACTATCGTGTGTCCTGCCTCGTGGTATGCAATAATGCTTCTTTCTTTATCCGATATTATTCTTGATTTTCTCTGAGGCCCTGCAATAATCCTGTCTATAGCTTCCTCAAAATTTTTCATATTTACATCGGTTTGATTTTTCCTTGCGGCAAGAAGAGCCGCTTCATTTGCAAGGTTTGCCAAATCCGCACCGACGAAACCGGGAGTTCTTCTCGCTAAAACTTTCAAATCAACTTCCGGAGCTACCTTTATATTTCTTACATGAACTTTTAAAATTTCCTCTCTGTCGTTTAAATCCGGCGGAGGAACTACAACCTGCCTGTCAAATCTTCCCGGTCTTAAAAGAGCCGGGTCTAAAACGTCGGGTCTGTTGGTTGCAGCAATTATTATAACGCCCTCTTTCGTATCAAAACCATCCATCTCGACAAGAAGCTGATTTAAAGTCTGTTCTCTTTCGTCATGTCCGCCGCCCAAACCTGCACCTCTGTGCCTGCCGACGGCATCAATCTCGTCTATAAAGAGCAGACACGGAGCATTTTTTCTGCCCTGCATAAACAAATCTCTTACTCTTGATGCACCCACGCCGACGAACATTTCCACAAATTCGGAACCGCTTGACGAGAAAAACGGTACACCTGCTTCGCCTGCAACGGCTTTCGCCATCAATGTTTTGCCTGTTCCGGGAGCGCCTGACAACAAAACACCTTTAGGTATTTTACCGCCGAGCTTTTGGAATTTTGCGGGATTTTTTAAAAATTCTATTATTTCCTGCAGTTCTTCTTTAGCTTCTCCGCAGCCTGCAACATCTTTAAATGTTATGGGCTTTTTATTTTTGCCTGCCATGCGGGCGATACTTTTGCCGAAGCTCATAGCTTTCCCGCCGGCACCGAAGCCGTTCATCATCCATATCCAAAAAATTATTAAAAGTATTATCGGTCCCCAGCTGAAAATCAAAGGTCCTATCCATCCGTTATGCAGCTTACCGGAAAACTTTTGAACTTTGTTTGCTTCCATATCTTCAACAAGTTTAGGATCGTTAAGAGGAATGGTTTTGAATTTTCTTACTTCATTATCTTTTGTGGTAAATTCACCCTCAATCATTCCGTCGCCGATAACGGCATTAATAATTTTGCCTTCTTTGATATTTTGTTTAAAAGAAGAATAAGGAAGTTCCTCTATATTGGATTTCTTTCCTGCATTCTGCATAAAAACAAGCAAAGTAACAAATAAAAGAATCCAAAACAAAAAACCCCACGAATCATTTTTTTTCATATTTTTCATATTCATAATTTACCTCAAAAATTGCTTTGCAATTTTTAGCTGAAAAGCTGAAGAGCTGAAAGTTTTCGGTATTTTTATACCATAAATCCCCGATAAACAGACAAACGGCAGATATCTCCCGGCTAAAGCTCGTTCGAGATGACATAAATGTCACATTCGGGGATGACACCGCTACGCGGTTTTCGTCGTTCATTATTATACATTGTACGCTGTACATTATACATTATACATTGTACATTACATTAGGAGTTACATTACGCCAATGTACGGCAAACCTCTGTATTTTCCGTTGAAGTCAAGACCGTAACCTACGATAAACTCTTTTTCTATATCAAAACCCGCATAATCTATGTTGACGGTTTTAACTTTCTTTGATTTTCTGTTTATAAGAACACAAATTTTAACGCTGTTTGCTTTTCTTTTGATAAACAAGTCTTTTATATATGCAAGAGTCCTGCCGGTATCGCAAATATCTTCAATTATTAAAATATCTTTACCTTTCATATCAACAGCAGTATCTGCAATAAATTTTATCTGCCCCGACGACTTTTGTCCGTTATAAGAAGATACTCTTATAAAATCCAACTCAAAATCGGTTTTCAATTTCCTTACAATATCACTGCAAAAAATAACACTTCCCGTAAGTATTGAGACAACAAAGAGCTTTTTGCCTTTGTAATCTTTATTTATTTTTGCCGCTATTTTAGAAACTTTTTTCTCGATAGTTTCTTTGGAAATGAAAGGTTTTATTTTCATTGCCGTTTATTATATCAAATTTTAATCTAAAACAGCAACTATTTTTGATGATAAAATTTTATACTGTTCAAGTGTCAATCTATCAGGTCTAAGCATTATGTCTATACCGCAATTATTTAAAATTTCGGTTGTTTGAATTTTATCGATTTTAAGGAATGTTGATAAACAATTTAATATGGTTTTTCTTCTCATGGAAAAGCAGTGCTTTATTAAAGGAAACAAATTTGTATTCGGTTCTTGAGGAAATTTATTTTTAAAACTTGCCACAGCGGACATTACCTGCGGTTTAGGAGAGAAACAGCCCGGCGGAACATCAAACAAAAATTCCCCGTCGGCATAATACTGTCTGAACAAAGAAATGTATCCGTAATCTTTTGTTCCTTCTTTACTTAACAAACGGGCAATAACATCTTTCTGAAGCATTATTACACCGGAAACGAAATTTTTGTTCGTCAAAAATTTCTGTACTATGGCAGTACCGACGTTATACGGAAGATTTGCTGCAATTTTAAACGGTTTATCGGGAAGCTCATATTTTAAGAAATCTCTGTTTACGACGGTAATATTTTTATTATCTTTATATTTTATTTCAAGGTCTGCCGCTAAATGCGAATCAATATCCACTGCAATTAAATTATCAGTTAAATCTTTTAAAATGTCGGTAAGTGCAGCCTTCCCGGGGCCTATCTCTATAACAAGGTCCTGTTTGGAAACGGCTGCACTTTCGACGATTCTACGTGCAATATTTTTGTCGATTAAAAAATTCTGTCCGTGCGGCTGTCTCATTTTTATTTTTTTGCTTTCTTCTCTTTTTTCTCGACGGGCTTTTCTTCTTTAGTTTCTTCTTTCGGTTCTGCAGGAACTTCAAGAGCTTTCAAACCGTGCTTTTCTCTGATAAGATTTTCCAGTTCATAAGCAAGTTCGGCATTGTTTGCCAGAAAATCTTTAAACTTATCTTTTCCTTGGAATCTTTCATCTTTATATGTGTAGAAAGAACCCGCTTTTTCTATAATTCCGTCGTTAACCGCTATATCTATAAGATAACCTGTTTTATCAATTCCCTGCCCGAAAACTATATCAAATTCAGCCTGTCTGAAAGGTGCGGCAACTTTATTTTTAACAACTTTTACCCTTACTCTGTTGCCCAAAATTTCGTCACCTTTCTTAATAGATTCAATTCTTCTTATATCAAGACGTACGGAAGAATAGAATTTAAGTGCCAGTCCGCCCGGAGTAGTTTCGGGGTTGCCCCACATAACGCCGATTTTCTGCCTTAACTGGTTAATAAAAATAATTGAAGCTTTGGATTTTGATACCGTAGGGGTAAGCTTTCTTAAGCCCTGACTCATTAATCTTGCCTGAACACCGACGAAAGCATCGCCCATTTCACCTTCAATTTCCGCTCTGGGAACGAGTGCCGCAACGGAATCCACAACTATCAAATCTACCGCACCGGAACGGACAAGTTTATCCGCAATTTCCAGTGCCTGCTCGCCGGAATCCGGCTGAGAAATAAGCATATTGTCGATATCGACGCCAAGCTTTAAAGCATATTCCGGGTCCATAGCATGTTCTGCATCGATATATGCCACAATTCCGCCCTGTTTCTGTGCCTGTGCGGCAATGCACATTGCAAGCGTGGATTTACCCGAAGATTCGGGACCGTATATTTCTATTATTCTTCCTCTGGGAATTCCGCCAATACCGATTGCGATATCTAACGGTAAAGCCCCCGTAGGGATAGCTTCAACATCTTCATGGTTTGTGTCGCCCAGTCTCATAACGGCTTCTTTACCGAAATCTTTTTCAATTTGAGAAAGAGCAAGATTTAAGGCTTTCATCTTTTCTGCATTGGACATACATTTCTCCTATTACTTAAATTTAATTTGTATATTTACATATATTCTTTTGTTACATATTTCAGCTGAACAGTTATTTAGGTTATTAGGTTATCAGGTTATTAGTTTGTTTATAGTTTATTAGTTTATTAGTTTTTTGCTCTTATCTTTTATAACCTTATAAACTCATAATCTTATAACCTGTCTTTATAACTTATAAGCTTATAAGCTCATAACCTGTCGTTTTGGCAAAGTTCTCTGAAGTTGCAATACTTGCAAAAAATTTCTTTATCCGTCTTTGCAAAACAATCTTTTTCTTTAGGAACATTATGCTCTATACTTTTCAAATAATCGTACATAACTTTCGTTTCGTCTTCAACCTGCTTTTGAAAGTTCATAAGCATATCATTTGTAACATTTATCTGCTGTTCAAAATAAGCCGGATTCAAATAAACCACCGTCGGTATAATTGCGGAAGAATCTACACCGAAATGATAACTTGCCCACAGAGAATATCCTACCAGCTGCTTAGTATGCTTAGTTAAATCCTGTTTGCCGGTCTTCCAATCAAGAATATAAATTTTGTCGTTTACGGGAATTAAAAAATCCACCTTACAGTATGCTTTATAATCGTTAATTCTCGTCTCGCCGAACCCTTCCGGTTCAATAACCCAATTATCTATTTCAGTCTGTCACTTTTTAAAAAGTTATCCAGTATTTTTTCCGCCTGACAAAAAACTTCATCGACGGTAATTTTATCTTTCTGCTTATAATAAACTTCACAGAAAGTTTTACTGCCGCAATATTTCTCCGTCATATTGCGGACATATTTCATAAAGTTCGGTTTGCTTATCGGCTTGGAAGACTTTTGTAATCTTAAAAGCAAATCTCTTATGGAATCATGAACAATATTTCCGACCTCGAGAGCATAAGAAGTTAAAGCTTTTAATTTCTGTATTTTCTCCGCAGGAACTTCTCTGTCATATCGAGGATAATAGTTATAAAAATATTGTCTTTGACAATTACTGAAAGTATCAAACCTTGATACCGACCAGCCTAAAATATCCGTAAAAGGGAATCTTTTTATTTTTGGAAGTTTCATAGCTTGTTTATTTTACAATATTAATATTTTTTTTACAATCTAAAAATTGCCGAGCAGTTTTTCGGCGTTACCGTGCAGAATTTTTTCCAAAAAATCTTTTTCTATATCAAGACTTCTTAAAAACTTCAATTCTTTTTCCTGATTACCTACCGGAAAATCCGTACCGAACAAAATTTTATTTTTATCATGTTTGTTAAAAAACCTGTAAACCTGTTCCTTAGGCATAAAAGTTACGGACGACGAGGTGTCCATATAAAAATAATTGTCGCCGACAATTTCTTTTTCTATCGTATCCCACATTTTAAAACCGCCCATATGTGCGGCAACAAATTTTATTTCGGGAAAATGCTTTTTAACATTTTTCATTTGTTTAGGACCTGCCTGAACAAGCCCCGTAAGAGAAAGTTCATACCCGCAGTGGAACAAAAGAGGAATTTGCAATTTTTGAATTTTTTCGTACATGGGAAAAACTCTTTCGTCATCGATAAAAAACATTTGAAATTCCGGCTGAAATTTTATTCCTGAAGCATTGTCTTTGATTCTGTCCAACTCATAAGACCACTTGTCATAGAAAGGATGCAGCGACGCAAACTTAATAAACCTGTCCGACGGAACAGAAAACAGCCAATTATTTATATGATCTACTTGGTTAGGGCGGGATGCAACCGAAGCAATAACGCTTTTATCAATTTCGTTTTTATCCATAACGGCAATTGCATTATCTACCGTCGGAACTGCAGTCATCGGTCTGCGAAAAGATTTTTCCAAATATTCTTTTGCCTTTTCTGCAGCCTTATCAGGCCAAACGTGAGTATGAAAATCTATTATCATAAATTACCTATTATTAATTACTTTTATTTTGTGATATTATACATATTACATAAAAATTTGTCCAATGTTTATAAATTTCAAATTAATAAAACTTAATAACAAATAATAAAATCAAGTAAGAAAAAACGATAAAAAATAAAAAAACAAAAAATTAAGCAACAAAATAAAATGAATAATAACTATTGACAAATAAAAATAAATAATGTAAAATAATGCCTGTAATTAAGAAATAAAAACAACGAGTGATAACAAATGGAAAAAATAACGGAAAACAAAAACGATAAACAAATCATGGATATTAAAGAGTTGGCAGAGTATTTGGGAATAGGTAAATCCACAATATATAATCTGATAAGACAGAAAAAAATTCCTGCTTCAAAAATAGGAAAACAGTACAGATTTTCAAAAGATGTTGTTGACAGCTGGCTGAAAGATAAAGTTATAACTAAAAAAGAACCTGCAACAAAATAAAATTATATATTTTATATATAAAAATTTTGGGAAGTTAAAAACTCATTCAGGAGGCTTTAAAATGGCAGAAAAAGTTGCTAAATTAGGCGTAAAAAGAGAAGAAGGTTATCTTTATTTCATCGACAAAAACGGTGATGTTTCCAGATCAGTAATGGCAAGAGCAGGAAAGAAAGGCGGAAAAACAACGAAAGTTGCTAAAGCAGGAATTGAAAAAGAATCCGGATACCTCTATTTCTTAGACAAGAACGGAGATATCTCCAGAGCAAAAATGTCCAGAGGCGGAACAAAAAGAAAAGCTAAAAAAGCTGCTAAAAAAGCTGTAAAAAAAGTTGCTAAAAAAGCAGTTAAAAAAGCCGTAAAGAAAGCTGTTGTTAAAAAAGCTGCTAAAAAAGCATGTGCAAAGAAAGGCTGTGCAAAAAAAGCTGCTAAGAAAGCAAAAAGAAAATAAGTTGATATAAAAAAAAGAGCCGACTTGTTAACGCAAGTCGGTTCTTTTTTATTTATTGTATTCATTTTAAATTAATTTTAAATTTTTTTAATTCTTGTTTTAATCTTATATACGGTAAACCGACAACGGTATAATAGTCGCCGTATATTTTTTTTACAAAGCAGTCATCTTTGTCCTGTACTGCATAAGAACCGGCTTTATCCATATGTTTACCGAAAAGTTTTTTTAATTTTTCGTCGGGAAGTTGCTGCATTTTCACTTTTGCAACATCGTAAAATACAATCTCCTTATTATCGCTTAATATCGATACTCCCGTATAAACTTTGTGAACACTTCCGTTGAGTTCTCTTATTATTCTTTCGGAATCTTTTTTATTTTTAGGTTTACCGAGAATTTCTCCGTTAAGCACAACAATGGTATCGGAACCGATAACAACACTTCCGGGATTTTTTTCTTTTATGAATTTCGCTTTTTGATACGATAAATATTTTACAATTGATGAAGGTCTTTTTAATTTTGTATGTTCATCAATACTGCCGGGAGATATTAAAAATTTCAATCCCCACTTTTTTAAAAGCTCTATTCTTCGAGGAGATGCAGATGCTAATATTATTTTCATTTTATGTTCCTTAAAAAATGCTTTGCATTTTTTAGCTGATACGCTGAGCAGCTGAAAAGTTTAAGGTATTTTTATACTATAGATTCCCGACAACAACAACCGGAAGGTCGGATGGTCGGAAGCTCAGATGGTCAGCAACGACCACGACAAACAACAACGGCAAAACTACAAAGAACAACAATTTCGGGAATGACAGACTAGATAAAGCGAAGTTTTTTGTTTGAGCAAACCGTTAACCGTCTATGAGCGAAGAAATTTTAAGGTAAGAATCAGTAGAATAGATTCTTAGGGCGATTTGTTTGAAGAAAAATTCGCTTTCCTATTGGTAGTGCGAATTTTGCAAGTTGTAGCCCGTGCCGTAAAAATTTCAAGCGAATGGTTTTCGTGTTTGCGAAAACAAGAAAACTGAGCTATCAAGCAAACGAGAACATGATTTCTTTTTTGCATCAACGACAAGATTGCTTCGTCGCTATGCTCCTCGCAATGACGATAAAAAAACTCCGACAGTAGGACTCGAACCTACAACCCTCCCGTTAACAGCGGGATGCTCTACCATTGAGCTATGTCGGAATCAATTACTTTAAGGTCTAATATTTTACAGTATTTTAAAATAAAAATCAAGAAAAAAATTGCTTAAAATTTTATTCGGCTGTCGAATTCTGCAAATTAATCTCAATATTCATATTCTTTTTAATACCTTCAAACCAATCATTTAAAATTTCATTTGCTTTCAACTGCAATGCGTATTCCCTGTTCAAATCCGGCATTTCTTTTTTCATCTCTTCAAGCTCGCCGTCACTTACGGATGCCGCCGACGCAATAAGAATTTTTAATTTATTTGAAGCAATTTGTTTTCTTCTGAAAGTTTCATATTCTTTAGGAGAAAGCCTTAAATTATTTAAGAATCTGTAATAATAGCGGACATCAAACTGTCCCTGTTCATTTAAAAACAAAGGATATTTCTGAATATCTGATGCAAGCTCGGCATCGGAAACAGTTATACCGTATTTTTTTGTCTGCTGCCATATTATTTCGTCCTGCACTAAACCTCTGACGATATCATTTTGAGTTTGCGTCCTCAAATATTCCGTAATCTCCAAACCGGACTTTCTTAATAAATCAAGAGAATTATTATAAAGGCTGTAATAAAGTTTATACGGAATTTTTGTTTTTCCGACGACAGCTATAGTATTAATATCCAATTTTTTACCAAACATATAACTGCCGAACCCCACAAACATACCTGCAAGAAAGCCTAATATGGTTATTAAAAAAATTTTTACTTTATGTTTTCTCAAAAAATCCATCATGATATACAGCCCCTTTTATCTATAAACAAACATCATATATTTTTTTATTTTTCCTGCGTCTGTTCGGTTTCGGCAACAGGCATGGTACTTTGCCCTCTGAATATTGCACCTTCGTTTATATAAAGAATATTGGTATACAAATCTCCTTCAACTTTTGCAGTACTCAAAAGCTCTATACCGTCGTTTGCATTGATATTGCCTTTAATTTTTCCTGAAATTACAATATATTTGGTGTTGATATTTCCTTCAATCTCGGCGGATTCGCCTATTACAACACTTTCGGATTCCTTAATATTCCCTACAAGTTTGCCGTCTATTCTGATACCTTTAGCCATTGAAATATCGCCCGTAAAAACGGTATCCGTTCCTATCCATGTTTGGATAGCTTCTAGTTTTTTATTTTTCATAGTAGTTCCTTATAACGACCGCACATTTTGGACTACGCCATTGTATTTGGCTCGCTTATGTGCCAATCGCTTCGCTTTTATTTCAGCACACCGCACTCGCCAAATACTTCGGCTCATCTCAAAATCTGCGGTCTTGGAAATCGCTTCGCGATTTGTTGTGTTTTTATATTTAGATTTTTGCTTCGCAAAAATTTACATTAATTGCTAATTACTAATTGCAAATTGTCGCTCGCCGTTTATTGTACATTGTACATTATACATTGTACATTACTAAAAATTGCTTCAGCAATTTTTAGTCCAGGTAGCTGTTTAAATATTTCATCGGGTTAATAGGCTTTTTGTTAATCTGCAGTTCGTAATGAACATGCGGACCGGTAGAACGCCCTGTACTTCCCATTTTAGCAATTTCCTGCCCCTTAACAACAAAATCGCCGCGTTTTACAATCGATTTGGAAAGGTGGGCATAAACGGTTCTGTACTTATGTCCGTGTTCTATAGCAATAACGTTACCGTATCCCGACTGCCATCCTGAAAATACTACTACTCCGTCGGCAGTTGCTACTATGGGAGTGCCTTTTTTATTCGCAATATCTATAGCAGGGTGGAAAAATTTATGATTAAATATGGGGTGAACTCTTACTCCGTAAGGAGAAGAAATAATACCTTTTGCCGGCCATATCGACGGCGTGTATCTGAATAATTCTCTCTGTTTTGAAATATGATTTATTACTTCGGAATAACTTTTCATTGAAGCTTTGTACTCTTCCAAAAGTTCAAAAGACTGATTGGCAATACTTTGATAATCGATATCGTTCATTTTTCCGGAAAGTATCATAGATAAAGCACTGGACTCAACAGGGGTAGGCCCGCCGGAACCTAACCCGAATCCGTTTTCAATTATTATTCTTTTCGAATCCATTGCAAGAAGCGAACGAATATGATCATCGTTCTGTTTTACCTGTGATAAAATTTCTTTTGATTTTTTTATCTGGTCGGCAAAGAAAAGCATTCTCATTTTCATTATTTTGTTGTCTGCTTTTATGGTGACATAGTCTATATGTTTGCCCGATATAAAGCCGGCCCACAAGGTAAGCCCCGTCCAACAGAAAAACAACAAAACAAGAACCGATAACGAAAAATTAACCTTGAACGGTTTCATATTTCCGTGATGAATAAAAACTATTGTAACTTTTCTTTTAAGTTCTTTTAATAGGTCTTTTAATTTTTTCATATAAGCTTTGAAATTATACCATAAAATAATTTATGTTTCAACCTTTTTTTATGCTTTTTAATTTTTTTATTTAATTTTTTGTAAGAATTTGATATAATACCGCATTATGGATAAAGAAATATCGGCAGGAGCCGTTCTTTACAAGAAGCTTCTTAATGAAATAAGATTTCTTTTGGTTTATTCAAAAAGAAACGGAGAGTGGGGCTTTCCTAAAGGGCATATTGAAAAAGGCGAAACTGAAACCGAAGCGGCAGTAAGGGAAATTTTTGAAGAGACCGGAATAAAAATAAAAGAACAGGACATTGATAAAAATTTCAGATTTGCCGATACCTATAAAATAAAAGGAACTCTTCCCGAAACGAAAGGAAGAATTGTAAACAAAACATCCGTGTATTATTTATGTGTGGTACAAAATAACCGTGATACGGAAAAGATATTTACCGACGAAGAAATAGAAAAAATAAAATGGATGACATTTGAAGAAGCGTTGTCCGCTTTAAAATACGAAAAACAGAAAGAGATGATAAAAAGTGCGAAGCAGTTTTTATCAATGTACAATGTATAATAAACGACGAAACGACAACGAAAATTAGAAATTAGCAATTTATGTAAATTTTTGCTTTGCAAAAATTTCTGATAAAAAATAAAAAATCACGAAGTGATTTTTACAACTTTAGATTTGCAAGTTCGTCAATGAGACGAAATATTTGGTGAGTGCGGTGTGCTGAAATAAAAGCATAAGCGATTGGCACATAAGCGAGCCAAATATAAAGTCGCAATTAGAAATCGCAAATCGTTATAAAAGAGGAACTCATTATGAATCCGGTATTAAACGACAAAGCATTCAGAAGTACAGGCAGTGTAGAATTCGGACAGGAAGTTATGACCGTAAACGGTGTAATAAACAAAAGCCTTATATTGTGGCTGATACTTGCAGCAGGTGCATATATCGGCTGGACGCATCCGGCACAAACAATGCCCTTATTTATGCCGATAATTCTTGTTACATTTATTTTATCACTGGTAATAGTTTTTAAAAAGACGGCAGTTCCGTTTTTATCTCCTTTTTATGCTTTCGGCGAAGGCCTTGTTCTCGGCGTATTAACATTGTTTTTTGAAAAAGATTATCCGGGCATAGCTTTTAATGCTATTGCTTTAACAATATGCGTTTTGTTCTGTATGTTGGCTGCATTTAAAGCAGGAAAGATAAAAGCAACGAACAAATTCTATGCTATTGTTGGTGTATCGACGTTGGCTATTTGTTTATTATATGTTGTTGAAATGTTATTGACTTTTTTCGGCGTTGCAGGAATACCTTTTATACATTCTTCTTCCGGAATAGGAATTGCGTTCAGTGTTTTTGTAGTAATAATCGCTTCTTTAAATTTGATAATAGATTTTGATATGATACAGAGAGGCGTTGCTTACGGTTCCCCGAAATATATGGAATGGTACGGGGCATTTGCTTTAATGGTAACAATCGTTTGGCTGTATTTGGAAATTTTGAGACTTTTGGGAAAAGCAAGAAGATAAAAAGTGCGAAGCAATTTGGAAATATGGATGTATAGAGGGATAGGAGAATGGCAGGTTATGAGGTTATGAGGTGATAAGGTTATAAGCTTATAAGTTATAAAGAGAGATTATGAGTTTATAAGGTTATAAAAGATGAAAGCAAAAAACTAATAAACTGTAAAACTATAAAACAAACTAATAACCTGATAACCTAATAAGCTTATAATCTAAATAACTGTTCAACTATTCAACTAAAATACCGAAAACTATAAGCTGTAAGCTGTAAGCTTTAAGCTATAAGCTAATAAATAATTTCTAATTGTAGTTATAAAATGGCGATAAATTTATCAACATCAACTTTTTTTATTTCGGAAACTAATGCAAAACTGCTTCCGCAGAGCATAGCGGAGGTAGCTTTCGTCGGCAGGTCTAATGTCGGAAAAAGTTCCGTAATAAATTCAATATGTAAAACAAAAAATCTTGCACGTACATCCAAAACACCGGGACGAACAAGAGCAATAAACGTTTTTACCCCCGCACGAGGAAGATGGATAGTGGATTTACCGGGGTACGGTTTTGCAAGGGTAACGGATGAAGAAAAAAAAGTTTGGAAAGAAATGATAGAAACTTATATCACATCCAGAAAAACTTTAAAGATGATATATATTTTGATAGATTCTTTCGTCGGTCCGACAGAGCTGGACTTTATGATGATGGACTGGGTAAGAGAGCTAAAAATTCCTTTCAAAATTATAGCGAACAAAACCGACAAGGTAAAAAACTTGAATTTAGAAGAATTAAAATGTAAAATTTGTGAAGTGTGTAATACGGCAGAACAGGATGTATACTGCGTAAGTGCCAAAAAACAAACGGGGTTCGGTACGCTTATAAACGATATCGGTAACCTGTTAATAAAATAACGGAGGCAGTAAATGAAAAAAGTGCAGCAGTTTTGATGGGTACAGCAAGTGCTCAGGCACAAGTTTTCAAGTTATCTTTGTGGGACAAGATTTGCGTTCCTAACGGAGATTATACCGGCGGTGTTGAACTTGCAATAGGAACCAAGACAAGAGCAGTTGACGGTGTTCAGCTTGGAATAATTTATTCTCAGACTGACAAATTACAAGGTGTACAGTGGGGTTTGGTAAAAGATACTGAAGACGGAACAGGTGTTCAGTTGGGTCTTGTAAATTTGGCACAGGATTTTAAAGGTGTACAGTGGGGTCTTGTTAACTGGACAAGGGGTGATTTAACCGGAGTACAATTTGGTTTTGTAAACGTTATCAGAGGTACTGCAACAGGTGCACAGCTCGGTTTTGTTAACTATGCAGAAGATATTACGGGTTTACAGTGGGGTTTTGTAAACTATGCCGATACTGCAAAAGGTCTTCAGTTAGGTTTTGTTAACTGGGCAAACAATATGAACGGCGGAGTTCAGGTAGGTCTTGTTAACGTTATCAAAAATGCACCTCACTTCTTGCCTGCATTTATAATATTTAACTTCGGTTTCTAATTTTTAGAAATGAAGAATATTGCAGTAACCGTAATTGTAGGTTTTATTACCGGACTTATTATATCAGGAATTTTAGTTGATGTAATAAAATTTATCGGAAAATCTTTCGATGGAATAAAAACTTCTTGGTCTATTGTAAAAGCAGATAAAGTTTATTTCGGAGAAGGATTTTCCGATGTTAGTTTTAAAGGAGAAAGTAAATGAAGAAAGTTGTATTAGGTGCAGCAGTTTTGATGGGTACAGCAAGTGCTCAGGCACAAGTTTTCAAGTTATCTTTGTGGGACAAGATTTGCGTTCCTAACGGAGATTATACCGGCGGTTTTGAACTCGGTTTCGGGACACAAACAAAAGCAGTTGACGGACTTCAGCTTGGAATAATTTATACCCAAACCGACAAATTACAGGGTGTTCAAATCGGCTTGATAAACAGCACTAAAGAAGAAACAGGCGTTCAGTTCGGGCTTGTAAATGTAACCGAAAACGGAATAGGTATTCAGGATGGTTTGGTAAATGTGGCAGATAATTTCAAAGGTGAGCAGTATGGCTGTATTAACTGGACAAGCGAAGATTTAATCGGACTTCAATTTGGTCTTTTAGATGTTATCAAAGGTTCCGGAAAAGGAGCACAGATCGGTATTATTAACTATTCAAAAGATTTCAAAGGTTTGCAGTTAGGTGTTGTTAACTGGACAGAAACAATGAACGGTGTTCAGGTAGGTCTTATTAATGTAATAGAGAACAAACCTAATTTCCTGCCTGTATTTATAATATTCAATTTCGGTTTCTAATTTTAGAAATATTAATTATCAAAACAAAGAAAATCGGCAAAGGTTTATTAACCTCTGCCGATTTTATATTTTAAACTGCTGTTTTTTTAAAGCGCTCCCAAGGAGAATTGAACTCCTGCTGCATGATTGAAAATCATGTGTCCTAACCCCTAGACGATGGGAGCTTAAAAAAGTGAGCCCGACGCGACTTGAACGCGTGACAGCTTCATTAAAAGTGAAGTGCTCTACCAACTGAGCTACGGGCCCGTCCGTTATAAAGTTTTCAAATTAACAACGGCGATAATTTTAACAAAAAAATATTCTTCTGTCAAGAAAAAAATAGGTAACCTTTCTTAATTACTTCTCTTGGAAAAATTGATACGGAACAAACTTATAACCTGTTTTTGCGCCCTGAATCTGCCCCAAACCGCAGTTTAACAAATGAGCTCCGGCAATGTATTTGCCTGTATCGGCATATTTTCCCAAAAGATATTTTCTTACCGATAATGCTTTCTCAAAATCCGTATCATAAGTTAAATATATATTTGGATCTTGAAATTGTATGGGAGCATGAATAACATCTCCCCACACCAACATGGTTTTACCTTTGCTTGTTACTTCAAACATCGTATGCCCTAGAGTATGTCCAAATGCAGGAACGGACTTTATATAAGGTAATATATTTTCATTCTGCGGAAAACTTTTTATTTTGTCGGAACAAATCGGAATAATTTGAGAATTGCCGTTAACCATCATTTCTTCTTCCGATATATAAATATCGGCATTAGGGAAAGTTTTTTGAGCATTATTTACCAAACCTGCAATATGGTCAAAATGCATATGAGTTATGCAAATTATGTCTATATCTTCGGGATTAACTTTGATACTTTTTAATTTTTTTAACAAAATTCCGGCATCTATTCCGGTATCAAATAATATTTTATGGTCACCCGTGTTTAAATAAAAAACATTTATTGCCGAAGCTGTAGCACCGTTTTGTTTTAACAGATCTTTGATATCTTTCTCTCCGTAATAGCGGAAAAGACTGTCCTTGTGATTCATATATTGTATCGTTATTGCAGTTACATCAAAATCACCGAGCTTCATATTTACAATGTCTGCTGCAAATAAACAAGAACCGAAAAATAATAATGCAATTATTGAAAAAATTTTATTCATATTCCCTCCAAAACTAAATTTGGCATCAGCATATTATATAAAATTTATGTAATATTTTCAAAGAAAAGATATAAAAAAACCCGACAGAATTTGATTTCTGTCAGGTTTTTCAGGAATACCGCTATGTTATATTCCTTTATGTTAAATTTTAAAAAGAATTTTATCCGTTTTCTCTATTGACTTCAACAAATTTCGCTCCGGTTGTTATATTGTACTGCAATTTTAATTTAACATTTCCGTTTTCTCTTAATTCATCAACCAACAATACTCCTGCAGAAAAATATGTTATTCCTTGACCATAATTTCCTGCAGGATAAAATGCCGTACAATATTTATTTCCTCTTGCATCTATTCCAAGTATAGGGTCATAAGTTAACCAATTTCCCGGAGTTCCTTCTTCGTGATAAGCTTCTTCTCCCAAAAAATTACCGTATTCACTGTAATATGCTTTCTGTGCAGAAAGTATTGTTCCCAATAATGCGTATCCCTCAGCCATTTTAGCTTTTCTCGTATAGCCTTGATAAATCGGCACGGAAATTACCGAAAGTATAATAACAATTGCGATTGTGATTACCAACTCCACCAATGTGAAACCACCCTGCCCGTCATGCCCGAGATGTTGCGCGTGTGTCTTTGTCGGGCATCTCTCTGTTCCGCCTGTCATTCCGTGCGAACGGTAACGTTCTGACACGGAATCTATGTTACCGTTGTCCTTCTTTTCTTGTCTTTCGTCGTTCAAACTTTTCAGCTCTTCAGCTTCTAAGCTTTTCAGCAAATTTTTACTTCGTAAAAATTTTGAGTTTTTCATAGCATTTC
>CAJOJJ010000023.1 GCA_905234925.1 uncultured Endomicrobiia bacterium | reverse complement strand
TTTATGCTATAATTTATAATCGGAATACATAAAACTATAAGCTGTAAGTAAAAAGGTAAAACTGCTATAAGTGTAATAGGTTTAAATAAGGTAACAATATGGAAAATAAAGTAACACCCTTAATGAAGCAATATCTCGATATCAAGGCTCAATATCCCGATGTAATATTACTTTTCCGTTTGGGCGATTTTTATGAACTCTTCGGAGACGATGCAATAAAAGTTCATAATATATTGGAAGTCGTACTTACCAAAAGACAGAAAGACCCCATGTGCGGAGTGCCGTATCATTCCGTTAATAACTATATCAGGAAGCTTATAAAAGCAGGTTATAAAGTTGCAATATGCGAACAGTTGGAAGATCCCGCAACGGTAAAAGGAATAGTCAAAAGGGGTGTTGTAAAAGTTATTACCCCGGGAACATTGCTTGAAGAAAATCTGCTTGATTCAAGAAACAATAATTTTTTGATGTCAATAGTGTTGTGCAGGCAGAATAATATTTCCATAGCCGTAACGGATATTTCTACGGGAGAACTTTTCTCTTACAGAACAAATATTTTTAATCTTGAAAACGAAATTACAAAATATAAGCCTAATGAAATTATCGCAAGCGAAAAAGATTCCAAGAATGAAATTCTTCAGAAAATATTGCACAAATTTGAGATACTTGTATCGCCCGTAAAAGATATTTATGCAGATACGAAATACTGTGAAAATTTCATAAAAAAAGTTTTAAATGTTCAGGGTTTGACACACTTTAATATTGCAGATAAGCCCGACATAATTACGGCGGCAGGTTTGATATATGTGTACGTTCAGGAAAATCAGCCTCAGACTATATCCATATTGAAAAATATCAAATATGTTGAAAACAGAGATTATATGGTGCTGGATTCCGTGGCGATAAGAAACTTGGAAATATTAAGGTCGCTTGCAACTTTCAAACAGGAAGGTTCTCTTATAGGTGCGATAGATTCTACTATTACGCCGATGGGAGCAAGACTTTTAAGACATTGGCTTGTAAAACCTCTGCTTAAAGCAGCTGATATTCAAAGAAGACAGAACAAAATAAAACTTTTCGTTGAAAATTCCTCTCTTAAAGACGAGTTGAGAGAAGATTTAAAATCTGTCTATGATTTGGACAGAATTTCTGCAAGAATTGTTTCCGGTTCTGCACATCCCAAAGAAATGCTGGCACTGAAAGATTCTCTTAAAATAATTATAAATATTTTGGAAAAATTAAAAGATATAGAGTATTTTTCCGACGAAAATATTGTTGACAAAGAAATAATTTTAAATATTATAAACAAAATAGAAAACACCTTGAACCCCGAAGCACCGACAATGGTAAAAGACGGAAATGTTATAAAACAAGGTGTCTCAAAAGAGTTGGACGATTACCGCTTGCTGAATTTTGATGCAAAAAAATATATTTCCGATATGGAAGCTCAGGAAAAACAAAAAACAGGAATAAATAATTTAAGAATAGGTTTTACTTCAGTTTTTGGTTATTATATTGAAGTAACAAAATCAAATATAGACTCAGTTCCTGCAAATTATGTACGCAAACAAACTCTTACAAACTGTGAAAGATATATTACGCAGGAATTAAAAGAACTTGAGGGAAAAATAATTTCCGCACAGGACAAAATAATAAAACTTGAAACGGAACTGTATTCTTGTTTAAGGCAGGAAACAGCAGTATATGTAGAAAATATTTTACGGCTTTCGTTGCAGGCTGCCGAGCTTGATATATTTTTATCGTTTGCAGATAATGCAATAAAATATAATTATTGCTGTCCGGAAATTACCGACGGTAAAGAGTTGCTTTTGCAGGATGCAAGACACCCTGTTATCGAACAAATTTTAAAAACGGGAACGTTTGTTGCAAATGATATAACGTTAAACGATACTACCGACAGAGTAATGATTATTACAGGTCCTAATATGTCGGGAAAATCCACATATTTAAGACAGACGGCACTTATAGTGATAATGGCTCAGATAGGTTCTTTTGTTCCATGTTCGTCGGCAAAAATAGGTATTATCGACAGAATTTTTACCAGAATAGGTGCGGGGGACAACTTGGCAGGCGGAGAATCTACATTTATGGTGGAGATGGCTGAAACCGCAAATATTTTAAACCAATATACCGACAGAAGCTTAATAATTCTTGACGAAGTCGGCAGAGGTACATCTACTTACGACGGTATGTCTATTGCGTGGTCAATAATAGAATCTTTCTGTGATATGACGGAAAGCAAAAATAAAGGCGTAAAAGTTCTTTTTGCCACGCATTATTTTGAGCTTACAAATCTTGCCAACAATAATAACGGCGTTGTAAACAAAAGCGTGGAAGTTAAAGAGTGGAACAATAATGTTATTTTCTTACATAAAATTATCGATGGTGCTGCCGATAAATCTTACGGAATTCATGTCGCAAAAATTGCCGGGCTTCCGTATAATGTTGTAAAAAGGGCAAGAGAAGTTTTAAAAATTTTAGAAAAAAATCTTAACAAAAATTCTTCAAAAGTGGAAGAAGAAATTTGGCAGCCTGATTTTTTTACTTCCATTGAGCCTGAAATTTTGGTAGAATTAGATAAACTTGACGTAAATGCTTTAAAGCCTATAGATGCGCTGAATATATTAAATCAGTGGAAAGAAAAATATAGAAAATAACAGATTATGAGTTTATAAGGTTATAAGATTATAAGTTTAACGACAAACTGCAAAAAACTAATAACCTGGTAACCTAATAACCTTATAACCTAACATATGGAGGCGGAATATGAAGAACAGAAGAAAACACCCGAGACTTCCCGTAATTAAAGATTTGGCAAAAGAAGTTTTTATTTCTACGGATGCAGGTTTTTTTCCGGGATTGTTAATGAATTTGTCTGCCGGCGGAATATATTTAATGATGCACTCCGAACTGAAAATAAATACTCAAGTTTGTTTGGTATTTGATTTTGACTCTCTTAAAACCGATATGATAACCGGTAAAGTTATGAGAAACGAAAAGAAAAATCTCATTTGGAACACCGCAATAGCATTTACCGATATGAAAGATGAAGATTTTCAGAAAATAATTGAAATGTCGGAAGATTATATCGACTGCGAAAATAAAATTTCTTTGGGTGTAACCGATGTTTGCGACAAGAGCTGCCGCTACTACAGCCTATGCGAAAAGAAACTGAAGATCACGAAGTGATTTAATGTAAAATGTTAAAAGTAAATTATTAAAAATTATTGACATAGAAAATATTTTAGATTATACTAAAAATGTTGATTTAGATGTAAAACAACAACTTAATAAAATTGTTTTTGGAATCCGAAAGGATATGCTTTTTGTAAAAAAAGGATAGTCAAACCAAAAACAAGCAGTAATAGGAATATAAACTTGAGATTAATTACCTCAATTTTTTATTCCAAGTGTTCTTTGCCCTTGCGGTATGGAACTACGGCTGTTTGTTTTGTGCATTTGACTATCCACAAAATAACACAGCCGTCATTTTTTTGCTATGGAAGAATAACTGCTGACTGTCGAACCTGCCGAATTTTGCCAAAACAAAAGCACTCCTTAAGGAAATCCAAAGAACAAAGACAGCTGAGAAGCTGAGAAGGTGATAAGCTGAGAAGTTTAAAGTAAAATTTTGCTTTGCAAAAATAAATACCGAAAACTTATCAGCCTATCAGCTAAGAAAAACAAAGTTTTTCGTTCTCAACTTATCAGCTAAAAATAACAAAAGGAGAAATGCTATGAACATCCTAAAAAGAAGTAGAGGTTTCACGTTGGTGGAGTTGGTAATCACAATCGCAATAGTTATCATTCTGTCGGTAATTTCAGTACCGATTTACAGAGGATACGTCGATAAGGCAAAAATGGCTGAGGGGTACGCTCTTTTAGGAGTAATTCTTTCTGCACAGAAAGCTTATTATTCAGAACATGGGCATTTTTATTATAGTCCGAACAATACAGATTGGGATTGGTCAAGTTATTATCCCGATTTGGGAGTTGATGCAAGAGGTAATAAATATTTTACTTTATTTCATAATAGTTCAAGAAGTAATATTCAAAAAACTGATTTTGATGCAAGTGTATGGATTCCTGAAGAAATAAAATCTGGGAAAACTCGTTTAGTAATGTTTTATAATGTGACTACCGGAGCAAGTTATACTGAAGGAATAATTGTAAAATAATATTAATATTTTCTTCATTTTTTCTTGTAAAAACCTTGATATATAAATTATTCAAGGTTCTAAGCAGGATTGTTCCATAGCAACAATCCTGCTTTTTCTTTATAATTTCAAAAAAATTTTGTAAAATAATACAGTATATTTATAAAGGAAAATAAATGATTCAATTGTTGGATGAAAATACTATTAATAAAATCTCTGCGGGGGAAGTGGTAGAAAGACCTCTCAATGTGGTAAAAGAGCTTACGGAAAATGCCCTTGATGCAGGTGCAACTTCCGTACAGGTGGAAATTGAAAAAGCGGGAAAGAAACTGATTTCCGTTACCGATAACGGCTGCGGTATGGACAGAGCCGACCTTGAAAAAAGTATTTATCGTCATACAACAAGCAAAATAACAAAATTTGAAGATATTGCAAATATTTCCTCGTTAGGTTTCAGAGGAGAAGCTCTTGCTTCAATATCAGCAGTATCGATGTTTACAATAAAAACTCAAACAAAAGGTTCTTCTTCCGGATGGCAGTTATCCGTTGACGGAGAAAAAGTGCCTGAAATTCAGCCGTGGGCAGGCTCTACGGGAACAACGGTTGAGGTAAGAAATTTATTTTTTAATACACCGGTAAGAGAAAAATTTTTAAAAAGCGATACTACCGAAAAATCAAAAATTTTAAGCTGTCTTGACGAAATTGCCCTTGTAAGAAACGATATAAATTTAAAAATAATTTCCGACGGAAAAACTATTGCGGATTACAGAAAAACGGATTCCAAATTAAAAAGAATTGAAGAAGTTCTAGGTAAAGATATTTCCGGTAAATTAAAACATATTTCTTACGGTCATCCTACAATGGATATAGACGGCTATATTACAACAAGAAACAATTCCCTTGCACAGAAAAATGTTTGGTATCTGTTTGTCAACGGCAGGTGTGTAAACTATCCGAAATGGCTTATCCATGCAATTAACCAAGCATGCAAAAGTACAATACCTGTAGGCAGATACCCGGGAATAATTTTATTTTTAAGAACAAACCCGTCGGATATTGATATAAATATTCATCCGACAAAAAGAGAGATAAAGTTTGTAAACGAAAACCAAATGTACGACTTATTTTATTCTTTTATAAAGAGTTCTCTTGAATCGGATGCCCCGGTAAGCATAATGGAAAGTGATAATACGGCAACGGAGAATATTCCCGAGCCTGCAGTAAGCGAAGAGAAAAAATCTTTTTCTTCTTTCGGTACAAGAAGTTTCGGCGGCTCGAAAAACTATTTCGGTTACAGCGGAAGTTCTTATGTCCCATCGCCCAAAGTAAGTATTAGCGATTATAAAAAATTGTATGAAAATACGGAAAATAAAGATACGGAAATTAACGAAACTGTTTCGGAATTTAAACAAACGGATTTGATTAAAGACGAAAATTCTTTTAAATTTGTCGGACAGATTTTTGAAACTTATTTATTGGTGGAAAAAGAAGATACTTTTTATATTATCGACCAGCACGCCGCACAGGAAAGAGTACGTTACGAGATGTTTTCGGGACAGTTGGAACAAAATTCTTTAAAAATTCAACAGCTTTTAATTCCCGATATTTTTGAACTGCCTAAACCTAAAGCCGTTATTTTGAAAAATTATTTGACTTTATTTAACAAGCTCGGTTTTACTGTTGAAGAGTTCGGAGACAACAGTTTCAGGCTTACTTCGTACCCTGCGCTTTTGGGATATAATATAAATTTTATAGAAATTATAGATATTTTAGTTGAATTTTTACAGGACGAAAAAACAGCAGATATTGAGCAAATACAGGAAAAAATTATTCGTGCTTCCTGCAGGACAAGCATAAAAGCCGGCGACAAAGTACAGGATATTCAGGCAAAAGCATTGTTAAAAGAACTTTTCGCCTGTAAAATGCCTTGGACTTGTCCGCACGGAAGACCGACTGTGTACAAACTGACACTTTCAGAAATAGAAAAATTTTTTAAAAGAACATAAATAAAGGGATGGAAAAAATGCAAGACAATCAGAACAAAAATCAACAGCAGAACAATGAAGCTCAAAAGGAAACTTCACAGGCAACAATCGATACGATAATATCGCAGAGAAAAAATAAAGCCGATACTATGAGAGAAAACAAAATCGATCCGTATCCTGCAAGAATAAAAATAGATACAAAAATCGCTCAAGTAAGAGAAAAGTTTGAATCTTTACAGAAAGAAGAAATGGCAAAGGATCAAGTTTCCGTTGCAGGAAGAATGATGTCCAGAAGAGATATGGGCAAGGCATCTTTTATTGATATAGTTGACGGAACTGGCAGAATACAGGTTTATGTCCGCAAAGACCAAGTCGGCGACGAAGATTTTAAAATGTTTAAAGAGTTTTCCGATCTTTCCGATTTCGTTTTAATAACTGGTGTACCTTTCAGAACAAGGACGGGCGAACTAAGCCTTAAAGCCGATAAATTCTCGATAGCTACAAAAGCTTTCAGACCTTTGCCGGAAAAGTGGCATGGATTAAAAGACACGGAAACAAGATACAGACAGAGATATCTTGATTTAATTGCCAATCCGGAAGTAAAAGAAGTTTTCAAAAAAAGAAGTGCTATTATTTCTTCAATAAGAAAAAAACTTGAAGAATTAGGTTTTATCGAGGTGGAAACACCTATTTTACAGACACTTGCGGGCGGAGCAAACGCAAAACCGTTTGTTACTCACCACAATGCACTTGATATGGATTTGTATATGAGAATCGCTCCGGAACTTTTCTTAAAGAGATTGGTCGTCGGCGGTATAGAGAGAGTTTTTGAAATAGGCAGAAATTTCAGAAACGAGGGTATCGATAGAAACCATAACCCTGAATTTACGATGATGGAACTTTATCAGGCTTATGCCGACTACAACGATATGATGGATTTAACCGAAGTATTAATAAAAAATGCTGCAGAAACCATCGGTGCAACAGGTCTGAATTTAAATTTCAGAAGAGCAGCTCTTTTTGATTTAATAAAAGAATACACGGGGCTTGAACTTTTGCAGTATGTCGGAACGGGCAAAATGTATGAACAGGTAAAACACTTAAACCTTGACGTTGCTCCCGATGCGGGTGACCAAAAAGTATTGGATGCAGTTCTTGACGAGAAAGTTATCCCGAACTTGCAACAGCCGACATTTGTTATGGATTATCCCGCAATATATTCTCCTCTTACAAAAGTTAAATTCGACCAGCCGGAAATTGCTGAAAGATTCGAACTTTATATTAACGGAATGGAAATCTGCAACGCATATTCCGAGCTTAACGATCCGCACTTACAGAAAATCAGATTTCAACAGCAGATGGAAGCAAAAGTTAAAGGCGATGAAGAAGCCCAGCCGTATGATGCAGATTATATAAATGCTTTGGAGCAGGGATTGCCTCCTACGGGCGGATTGGGAATAGGTATCGACAGGCTTGTTATGATGCTTACTCAGTCTGAATCTATCAGAGAAGTAATATTCTTCCCTACAATGAGACCTGAATTATAATGTTTAACTCTGCGGAACTTTTTATCGCTTACAGATACATTAAAGCAAGAAGAAAAGGCTTTTTTGCTTTTCTTACCACCCTTATTGCCATAGGCGGTACGACGCTTGGTGTTTGTGCGTTGGTAATAACACTTTCTGTAATGACGGGTTTTCAACAGGATATAAGAACAAAAATTTTAGGAGTGCAACCGCACATTTATTTAACGAAAGTGGACGGCACGCTTTTTGACGATTATAAACAAGTTTCCGAGGATTTGAAATCTTTCGATTTTGTTCATGCTTCCGCTCCGTACATTTTCGGACAATCGATAATAAAAAAGCAGGGGTACACGCAAGGAACAGGTTCGTTAGTAAAAGGTATTGATTTTCAAAACGAAAATGAACTGATGGGGCTTTCTTCAAAAATAAAAAAAGATAATATCATTAAAGATAACAAAATAAGCGAAAACGGCATAATTTTAGGTAACGAGCTTGCAAATTCCATACATGCACAGGTCGGCGATTATGTTATAGTAATGTTTCCCAGTCAGATGTCTTCAGTGCCGAAAATGAAAAAAATGACTGTTGAGGGAATATTTCATTCCGGTATGTATGATTACGACACGACATTATCTTATGTCGATTTAAAAACTGCCGACGAAATGTTTTCTTTCGACGGCGGAGTCAGCGGTCTGGCGGTAAGAACAGACAGTTTTGACAAAGCGAACACTTATGCCAAAGATTTACAAAGTGCGTTAGGTTATCCGTTTAAGGCTCGTTCTTGGATAGATATGAACAAGAATTTATTCTCTGCTCTTAAACTGGAAAAGCTTATGATGTTTATTATTCTTGCTTTAATTATTATCGTTGCATCTTTCAATATCATTTCAAATATTCTGCTTCTCAGCGTAGAAAAAGCAAAAGAAATCGGTATCCTTTCCGCAATGGGATTCTCCAAATTTTCAATATCAAAAATATTTTTCTATGAGGGTTTTATTGTCGGTATGCTTGGTACCGTTCTCGGGCTTGCTTTAGGGCTTTTTATAAGTTATGCGGTAAAAACTTTTGATATATTTAAACTGCCTCAAGGTGTTTATTATGTTGAAAGGTTACCCGTTGTAATAATTCCTACCGATATTTTACTTGTTGCACTTTGTGCGTTTGTAATTACCGTCATTTCAGGACTTTATCCGGCGTATCAGGTTTCTAAATTAGAACCGTTGGAAGCAATTCGATATAACTAATTGCGACATTATCTTTTGAATTTATACTGCGTTGCAGCGAGCCTCATTTACTTTTCAATGTAAACATCGGCTCGCTGTCGCCTTGTCTAAATTCAAAATATTTAGTTGCTAAAGAATTGCAATACATTATGCAATTCTTGAATTGTAGTTTTTGCCGTTTATTATACATTATAAATTGTACATTATACATTGCCGTCTTGCAGCTTGGGAATTCTTCGTTTCACTCACAAATCTTTCAGTTTTTTTCTGTCCGTTTTTATATTTTGTTCTCAGAATCAATATTTTTACATTTTTTTGAACGATTTTTTTGTGAAAAGACACACTTTCTCGAACGACTTTTTGTTATTAAATACATTTTCTCACTTGATTTTTTGTAAAAAAAGACGTAAAATATACTAAGAAATTAAAAATTTAAGGATTTTTATAGAAATGTATAGAAATGCAATAAACACACTTATTAATTGGAAAAATAATCCTGATAAACTTCCTATGATAATAAAAGGTGCAAGACAAGTAGGTAAAACTTGGCTTATGAAAGAATTTGGTAAACAATATTTTAACAGTGTTGCTTATATAAATTTTGATGATGATAAAAATAACGAATTGAAATATTTATTTGACGGAGATTTTTCTGTTGAAAGGATAGTTTCAGGTTTATCTATGAAAAGCGAAGTAAAAATAGAACCTGAAAAAACTTTAATTATTCTGGATGAAATTCAAAATGTTCCGAGAGCATTATTGTCTTTAAAATATTTTGCAGAAGAACAGGAAAATAGAAAAGAAAAATATTGTGTGGTTGCTGCCGGCTCTTTGCTGGGGATAGCTTTACATCAAGGAACATCTTTTCCTGTAGGAAAAGTAGATAGTATGACACTTTATCCGATGTCGTTTATAGAATTTTTAGATGCTTTGGATAAAAAAGATTATATCAATTTACTGAGAAAAAATGATTTCCAAATGGTTAGTGCTTTCAAAAGTAAATATATTGAATTATTAAAACTGTATTATTTCATTGGCGGTATGCCTGCCGCAGTTTTAAAATATATCAATACAAAAAATTTGAATTCCGTAAGAGAAGTTCAACTTAAATTACTTTCAGATTACTTGCAAGACTTTTACAAACACGCTCCATACGAGATTGTGCCAAGAATAAATATGGTGTGGAACGGCATAATTGCACAACTTGCAAAAGAAAATAAAAAGTTTATTTATGGTGTACTGAAAAAAGGTGCAAGAGCAAAAGATTTTGAAATTGCTATTCAATGGCTTATTGACTGCGGATTATGTTATAAAATTAACAGAGTAAATAAAGGTAATATTCCTTTAAGTGCTTATTTGGATTTTTCTTCTTTTAAGCTTTATTGTTTGGATGTGGGGCTTATCGGTGCAATGGCACAACTTGATGATACTGTCATCCTTAGAGGCAATAGTATTTTTACTGAATTTAAAGGAGCTTTAACGGAGCAATATGTTTGCCAGCAGTTGATATCTTGTTTAAATATAAAACCTTTTTATTGGTCTGCAGAAAATTCTTCGGGTGAAATTGATTTTGTTTTGCAGTATAAAGAAAAAATAGTTCCTTTGGAAGTCAAAGCGGAAGAAAATCTTAATGCGAAGAGTTTAAAATTTTTTGTAGAAAAATTCGGGCTTGAATATGGTGTAAGGTTTTCAATGTCTGATTACAGAAAAGAAAAAAAACTTATAAATATACCGCTTTATGGTGTTTCTCAATTGTTTGATGTATGCTAAATAAAAAGATATTATCTATTCTTCATTTTTTCAAAAATTGCCAAAGTGATTTTGTTTTTGCTATAATATACGGAAATTATTTTAAGGAAAAATAAAATGTTAAAATTTAATTTTGAACAACAGTTGAAAAGTACGATAAACAATTTTGCAAAAGCAAAAGGTCTTGAGGAAGAAATTTCTTTTATGGCGGAAATTCCGCCGAAAAATATAAATGCAGACCTTGCACTTAACGCCGCAATGGTTATGGCAAAAAAAATAAAAACCAATCCCGGAAATGTAGCAACGGAACTTATAGAAATAATTACAAAAGAATTTTCGGGTATCATAAAATCCGCCGAGATTGCCGGTGCGGGATTTATCAATCTGCATTTTACCGACGAGTATCTGAATAAAGAACTGAACAGAATTCTTGTTGAAAAAGAAGATTATGCCAAACAGAAAAATATAAACAAAGATAAAATTATGGTAGAGTTTGTTTCCGCAAACCCTACGGGACCCTTACATATCGGGCACGGAAGAGGTGCCGCAATCGGTGACAGTTTGGCAAGAATATTGAAACATTTAGGGTATAACGTTGTAAAAGAATATTATCTTAACGATGTCGGCAACCAAATGAACGTTTTGGGTGAATCCACAAAAACAAGATACAGACAACTGAAAGGCGAAGATATACCTTTTCTTGACGACGGCTACAAAGGCGAATACATAAAAGACATTGCACAGGCTTTAATAAATGAGGGTAAAAATTTTGACGATATAGACTTTAAAAAAGAATCTCATACAAGAATTTTAGAGACGATAAAGAAAGATTTACAACAATTTAAAGTAAGTTTCGACAGTTGGTTTTCCGAATCAAAAATCGCTGCGGAAAAAGACGAAGCAGGCAAAACACAGGTTGATAAAGTATGCGAATATTTAAAAGAAAAAGGGTTTGCTTTTGAGCAAGACGGTGCTTTGTGGCTTAAATCTACTTTATACGGCGACGATAAAGACAGAGTTTTAAGAAGAACCGACGGAAGATATACTTATCTTGCTTCCGATGTGGCATACCACAAAAATAAATACGAAAGAGACTTTGCACAGGTCATAAATTTGTGGGGAGCAGATCATCACGGTTATGTGCCCAGAATCATGGCATCAATTCAAATGCTTGGACAAAAGAAAGAAGCTCTAAAAGTTATTTTGTATCAGCTTGTTTCTCTTGTGCGTAACGGACAGCCTGTAGCAATGTCCACGAGAAGCGGCGAATTCGTTACGTTAAAAGATGTTCTTGATGAAGTAGGTTCGGACGCATGCAGATTTTTCTTCTTGTTGAGGGCATCAGACTCTTCTTTGGAATTTGATTTGGAACTTGCCAAAAAGCAATCTTCCGAAAATCCCGTATTTTACGTGCAGTATGTTAATGCAAGATGTCAGTCGATTTTAAGAGAATATAAAGAAGATACTTCCTCCGCAAATTTAAGTTTACTTGCAACAAAAGAAGAAAGAGATTTAATAAAAAAATTAATTTCATTTGAAGATATTTTGTTAATTTGCGATAAGACAAAAAGTCCGCACCATTTGACTACATATTTAATGGAAACTGCCGATATTTATCACAGATTTTATGAAAAGTGCAGAGTGCTTGGGGAAGATAAAGAGCTGGAAAAAGCAAGAATACAGTTGTTAAAAGCTGTATCAATTATAATTACGGTCGGTCTTGATTTATTGGGCGTCTCCGCCCCCGCAAAGATGTAAAATTATAAAACAATTTTACATCTTAATTTATAATTTACAATTTATAATTTATAATTAAGGTACATTATGAAACTAAAAGAAAAATTAAGTAAAAAGAATAAGATATACAAAGGCAGGGCTATTGATTTCTGTGTTGATGAAATAATTCTTCCCGACGGCAAAAATGCAAAAAGAGAATATATCGATCATCCCGGAGCAGTTGCAATAGTGCCTTTTATAAATAAAAAAGATATTGTATTGGTTCGTCAGTACAGATATCCTGTAGATAAAATAACTTATGAAATACCCGCAGGCAAACTTGATAAGAATAAAAAAGAGTCTCTTGTTGCCTGTGCAAGAAGAGAATTGAAAGAAGAAACGGGATATTCTGCAAAAAAGATAACAAAACTATTGTCGTTTTTTCCGTCTTCTTCTTTTTCCAATGAAGAATTATACATTTATTTGGCGGAAGATTTAGTTCCCGGTGAAGTTCATCCCGATGAAGACGAATTTGTTGAAAAAACGATTGTTCCTTTTAAACAGGCTGTTGAAATGATAAAAGCAGGCAAAATAAAGGATGCCAAAACGGTAATTGCCTTGCTGTATTTAAAAAATCTTAATTAAATTTTTTTCTTCGCATTTTTCTATTAATTTAGTATAATTTTGCAATAGTTTAAAAATATTGAGGAAACTGATGTTACAGCGAAAGATAGAATTATTGTGCATAACTTGCAGAAGAGATGATATTTCCTACGATGAACAGGTTAAGCTTGCTTGTGAAGGCGGTGCTGATATGATACAGTTCCGTGATAAGAAAATGTGCGATAGAGAACTTTTTGAGACGGTAGTTCGTCTTTTTGAAATCTGTAAAAAATACAACGTTTATTTTACGATAAACAACAGAATAGATATTGCAGATATTTCCAATGCTGACGGTGTTCATCTCGGTCAGAAAGATTTGCCGGTAAGTTATGCAAGAAAAATTTTGGGGCAGGAAAAAATTATCGGTATATCCGCATCCGGTATAGAAAAAGTGCTTGAGGCGGATATACTGTCTGCTGATTATATAGGAACGGGGGCGATTTTCCCGACCGACACAAAGCCTGAGGCGGTAGTAAGAGGCTTGGAAGTTCTTAAAGAAATAAAAAAGAGAAATATTACCAAACCAATTATAGCGATAGGCGGAATAAATAAAGATAATGTTGCCGAAGTTATAAAAGCAGGTGCCGATGGTGTGGCGGTGGTAAGTGCCGTCTGCGGTGCTGCCGACATAAAAAAAGAAGCTCAAGTAATAAAAGAAATTATAAAAAATGCCAAAAACATTTTTTAATGTACAATATACAATAAATGACAGAACGACAATTAGCAATTAGAAATTTATGTGCCTTTCTGTCATACCGTGCTTGACACGGTATCTCGCAGTCAACAGTGTAGCGGTGTCATCCCCGAATGTTTTTGTCGGGGATCTATGTTGATAAAAATACATTAAACTGTAAACTAAAAATTATGCAGTATTTTTAAGAGGTTAAAATATGACATTAATGGAGCAGGCAAGGAACAACAAAGTAACAAAAGAAATTGAAGAGGTTACAAAATATGAGCAGGTCTCGACTGACTTTATTATTAAAGGCATCGCCGACGGCTCAATAGTAATACCGAAAAACATCAACAGAATTCAGAAAAAGCCAAGAGCAATCGGCGCAGGGCTGAAGACAAAAATTAATGCAAATCTCGGAACTTCTCCAGACCATATAAACATAAAAGAAGAACTTGAAAAAATGGAAATAGCCGTTAAATATGGTGCAGATGCCATAATGGATTTATCTACAGGCGGAAACTTAACCGAAATGAGAAAAGAGATTTTGGCACAGTGTCCCGTACAGGTAGGAACTGTTCCCATTTATCAGGTAGCTTGCGAAACGGTCAGAGGCGGTAAGAAAAAAATCTCTCAGATGGACTCTGAACTTATGTTTGATGTTATAGAAGAACAGGCCGAACAGGGTGTAGATTTTATGACCATACACTGCGGTGTAAATATGGAAACTGTTTCAATGCTCGACAGGCAGCCTCGACTTATGGGTGTAGTCAGCCGAGGTGGTTCTTTCCTTGCAAAGTGGATAAGAGCAAATAAAAAAGAAAACCCTTATTACGAACAGTATGACAGGCTTTTAAAAATAGCTAAGAAATATGATGTTACTTTAAGTTTGGGCGACGGGTTCCGCCCCGGCGGTACGCCTGATGCTACAGATGGTCCGCAAATTGCGGAACTTTCCATTTTGGGAGAGTTAGCATTAAGAGCAAGAAAAGAGGGTGTACAGGTGATGATAGAAGGTCCTGGACATATTCCTCTTGATCAAGTACAGGCAAATGTTCTTCTTGCAAAGAGAATGACACACAATTCGCCTCTTTATTTCTTGGGGCCTCTCGTTACCGATATTGCTCCGGGTTATGACCACATTACGTCGGCAATAGGCGGTGCAATGGCTGCAAGCTACGGAGTGGATTTTATTTGTTATGTTACTCCTGCGGAGCATTTAAGATTGCCGGATGTCGACGACGTAAAAGAGGGTGTAGTTGCTTCCAAAATAGCAGCACATGCAGCAGATATTGTAAAAAATGTTAAAGGTGCAAGAGAACAAGACTATATGATGTCTAAATACAGAAAAGAAAGAAATTGGGAAAAACAAAAAGAATTTTGTATAGATCCGATAAAATTTGAAAAAGAAAGAGCAAAAATCGCTCCGAACTTGAAAGATACGTGTTCAATGTGCGGTGAATTTTGTTCCATGAGGGATGAACAATGAAAAACGATATGTGTAAAACAATAAAAGTTAAAGTGCCTGCAACTACTGCAAATTTGGGGCCCGGCTTTGATATCTTCGGTGCGTCGTTATCGCTGTATAACGAACTGGAAGTATCTTTGGCTTCAGATCCGAAAAAAGCAAAATTTATTATTTCCGGCGAAGGCAAAAAAATTCTTCCCAAAGACGAAAAAAATATTTTGTGGAAAGCGATGTCTGCCGTATTTGAAGAACTTGGTGTCAAAGACAAATATACATTAAAAAGTTTTAATATTAAATTAACAAATAATATTCCTTTAAGTTCGGGGCTTGGTTCTTCTTCCGCCGCACGTGCGGCAGGAATTGTTGCTGCAAATAAAATCTGCGGGAACAAACTTTCCAAAGAAGAAATGTTGAAAATCGGTATCAAACTTGAAGGTCATCCCGACAATATTGTTCCGGCTTTTTACGGCGGAGTATGTATTTCCGTAAGAGATGATAACGGAAATTTTGAAATAGTAAAACTTCCCTCGCTTAAAATGAAAGCCGTAGTTTGTACTCCCGGCTTTGAGCTGGCTACCGAACGTTCCAGAAATATTTTACCTGAAAAGTACGACAGAAAAGATATAGTCTTTAACGGTGCAAGAATTGCACTTTTGACGAAAGCGTTTTGTACTGGTGACTTTTTGCTTTTGCAGAAAGCTATGCAGGACAAACTCCATCAGCCTTACAGAGCAAAACTTATTCCTGTTATGCAGGAATTAATTTCTTCTGCTGTTGATGCAGGTGCTTACGGAGCTTGTTTGTCGGGGTCAGGTCCTTCTATGATAGCATTTTCAAGTGCTGCAAAAGCTAAAGATATATCAAAAGTTATGGCAAAAGTTTGGAAAAAGGAAACCGTTCCCACCAAACTTTTTATTTTGGATTTTGACAACAAAGGTCTTCAAGCATAACGAATTACAAAACAATTCATTGTTGAAAGATTGTTGTTATTTCGTCATTATTATGTAATTCGTAGTGCCAATGAAATAACTCTTAAATAAAATATTCAGTTATAATAGGGACTATTTATGAATAAAGTTGATGAGTTAAGTTTGCAAAATGCGAGAAAGCTTTTTGAAACAAATGATATTGATAAAATTGAAGTCGGAACGGTTAAAGGACTTCAAGATATTCATAAATATTTATTTGATAATCTATATGATTTTGCAGGAGAAATAAGAACGAAAAATATTTCTAAAGGGAATTTTCGTTTTGCAAATTGTTTGTATCTGAAAGAGATTTTAATAAAAATAGAACAAATGCCTGAAAATACTTTTGAAGAAATAACAGCAAAATATGTGGAAGCCAATATTGCACATCCTTTTATGGAGTGCAACGGCAGAGCAACGAGAATTTGGCTTGATATGATATTGAAGAAAAATCTTAAAAAAGTAGTGAACTGGCAAACTGTTGATAAAAATTTATATTTACAGGCTATGGACCGCAGCCCGATAAACGACTTGGAATTAAGATTTTTATTGCAAAAAGCTCTTACCGATAAAATTAATGACAGAGAAATGATTTTTAAAGGTATTGAACAGTCTTATTATTACGAACAAGAGTAATATGACAATTTACAATTTATAATTTATGTTAAACTGTTAAATATAAGTAAAACAGGATGATGAATTTGAAAAATTAAATTCATCATTCTGTTTTTATAAGAAAGAATTTTAAGCCGAAAAGTGAATAGCATTAATTTTTTTTAATTTTATAAAAATGTATAAATACGCATTTTTGTAAAGTGATTAAAAAACAAAAAGCAGGGATGCCGCTATGTAACACCCCCGCCGTATTATTAAGATGTACTTTCAATATTATTTAAATTAATACTCTGTATATGTAGTACCGCTTGTTATATATGAAACTGTACCCGAAATCTTTGAAAAAGAATTCGAAAGCGAAACAGTCGCCGTTTCACCCACATACATTTTTTCTGCGTCATCTGCATTGAAATTTATACTTAAAACCATTTGATCACTGTTTTTTATTGTGGCAATTGATTTTCCATTTGATATATTATCGCCAATTTCAACGCTTAAGCTTGTTATTACCCCCCGATATAGGAGCTGTAACAGTTTGATAATTTGCGTTTTTCAAGGCTTCACTGTATGCATCTTCTGCTTTT
>CAJOJJ010000022.1 GCA_905234925.1 uncultured Endomicrobiia bacterium | reverse complement strand
CGCGATTTTATTTTTTCAAAGTCAATATGTTTATTATAAATTCCGATGCCGCGGGACGGTTTTCGGATCACGGAGGAATGGCAAATGGTACTTGAAATCATTATCGGGATCATGATCGCTTATATACAAAATAACGTCGTCCGCAGAAACAACGCTTAAAGGAAATACAAGAATCATAAAACACAAAATAAAAATCTTTTTAAAGTTCATAAATTTTCCCTTTATTCTCTATAAACAAACCGTCCCTTACAGTATACAAAATTTTTATTTCTTTTTCCTCTTTTTTTAGAAAACTCTGTAAAATCTTTTCAAGCTTAAGACTCTTATCCTGACGAATTCTCAAATAAATCTCAAAACTGTCATCGTTAATTATTTTTATTTCGCGTATAAGTTCCTTAGCATCAATAAACTTTTCTATACCTTTTTTTATCTTGGAAATCAATATTTCGTTTTGACTTAAATAGTCATCTATATCTTTTTGTAAAATTTTTATTCCTCTGACAGTGTACTTCGCTAAATTTATAAGAGCCTCTATTGAAGGCAGTTTTAAAGGAATATATTTCGCTTCCGTTATATTATAGCCTTTTGGAAGAATTTTGGCAATTTCTTTTTTTAATTTGTCTATATCAACCCTTTCGGTTAAAGATAAATCCACATACTCGCTTTTACTTTCATACCCCACGGCAATTGCCGGACCGAAAGCCGCTTTCACCTGAGGGCTGAACCCGTTGGTATATGCTATCGGCAAAGTTGTTCTTTTCAATGCTCTTCTGAAAAAATCTATCTGTTCCAAATGAGAAACGTATTTTACTATTCCCTGCCTTGAAAATTTTAAAAGTACTCTGTATTTGGCTTCAAAAATTTCTTTCTTAACACTTGAAATATTTTCCGGAAGTTTTAATGCCTGCTTTTGGCTTGCCGCCGCAGCATCGGACGTTTCCGCAACACCTTTCAAATAATCATTATACAAAAATTCTTTCGTTACACCAAGATTTATATGCTGCCAAGGTAAAACTTCGTCAAATCCTCTTCTTCTGTACACATAAAAATCCAAATCAAAACCCGACTCTTTTATACTTTCAACCCAAACATCAAAATTAAATCTGTCTTTCCACTGGTCAAAACGCATACCTTTCCGCCAAGCGGTATAAATTGCTTTCGATACCCGTCTGTCGGCTCTTGCCAAAAAAGCTTCTATCTTGCTTGCCTGATGGTTATGGTTTCTGATATCCGCAGGTACGGACTTTTTTATTTTCAGTATTGTATCGCCGAAATATTTTTCGGAAAACATCGGTTCCCACTGAAAAGCCGTCTGAGCTTTCGGCACAAAAGGCGAAACGGTAATACCGAAATTTAATCTTCCTGCAGATTTTTTTATTTTATCGATAAGATTTTTTATTCCGTCTATATCCTGCTCCGTTTCCGTTGGAAGACCTATCATAAAATACAATTTTACGGCACGCCAGCCCATCTGATACGCAAAAGATAAAGTATCAACAATTTCGTCCTCGGACAAATATTTCCCGATAACGTTTCTCAGTCTGTCCGAACCTGCCTCCGGCGCAAAAGTAAGCGACGGTTTTTTATCTCTGTTCAAATATTCCGCAACTTTCAAAGAAAACCTGTTACATCTCATGGACGGTAAAGATACGGCTAAATTTTGTTTGTAATATTTTTCGTTTGTTTTAAGCAGAAGCTCTTCCAAATCTTTATAGTCCGTACACGAAAGAGACGAAAAAGAAACTTCTTCATATCCCGTATTTTTTAAACTGCTGTCGAGCAGTGCCAAAACAGTTTCGGGTTTTCTTGCACGCCACGGTCTGTAATATTTTGAAGCCTGACAGAACCTGCACCTGCCGACACATCCTCGTGCCACTTCAATATTCAACCTGTTGTGAACCGTTTCGACGAACGGGACTATCTTGTTATTATGAAAAAATGCTTTATCCAAATCAACAATCGTTTTATTTATAACCGCAGGAACACCTGCCATGTTCGGTTTGACTTCCTTTACGGTATTATCGGCATTATAAACAACATCATAAAACGACGGTATATAAATTCCTTCCAATTTGGAAAGTTCAAAAAGAGTTTCCTGTCTGGACAACTTATTTTTCTTACAAATTCTGTAAGTCTCCAAAATTCTTATCATGGAATCTTCGCCGTCACCGATTGTAAACAAATCAAAAAAATCGGCAAACGGTTCTGGGTTAGCCATAACGGGACCGCCGCCTATAATTAAAGTGTCGCCGTCTTTTCTGTCACGTGCAAAAACGGGAATATTAGATAACGACAACATATTTACAATATTTGTTCCGACCAATTCACACTGTAAACTGAAACCGACAATATCGAAACTTTTTAAAGGAGATTTTGATTCCAAAGAAAATAATTCTTCGTTTCGCTCTATTAATATCTGTTCCATATCGGTATCGGGGGCATAAGCTCTTTCACATCTTGCAACTTTCTTTTCATTTATCATATGGTACAGAATTTCAAGTCCGAGGTTTGAAGCACCTATTTCATAAATATCGGGAAAGCACAAACACAAAGATACATCATTTTCCATGTCCGGTTCATAAGAATTTATCTCATGATTAATGTATCTGGACGGTCTTTGTACTAAAGGTAATATTTTATCCAAATCAATCATTTAAAAAATGCTCCGCATTTTTAGTTTTTCAGATTATAAGGTTATTAGGTTATAAACCGGCTTTGCTTCGCAAAGCCTCAAGTTTTTCTGCATAATATTTATCTTTGCCGTAAATGCCGCTCACACTTGATAATATTTCATATGCTTTTTTATAGTTTCCCATCTCTTCATAAATCTTCTCTTCCTGAAAAACAGCCCAAGTATCATTCTGAGACATTTTTTTAAACTTATCCAAATATTCAAACGCTTTATCATAATCTTTTTTTATCAGATATATTTTGCTCAAATTTTTATATATAGTATCATAAGTTATGGATTCTTCCAAATGAAGATAAGTTTCTTCTGCTTTATCTATATTTCCTTCGGAAAATTCAAGAGCAGCATACTGTAATATGTCTCTGTAAGTAAGAGAATTTTTTGTTCTTTCAGCCAACAGTTCCCGCGCTTTTTTAAAATCTCCTTTCTGTATACAATACTCTATAAACTGTATTGAAGAAATTCTGTTTCTGTCGTCTAAATAAGAGTTTACCATAAAATCATTCTGCGTTCTGTATTTTTCTTCCTGAAACCATGCCGAAAAAGAAAATAAAAACAATATGCAAATATAAAGAATAACAAGATATTTTTTAAGAATACTAAAATTATTTAACATATACTCGGTCAACAATATAATAAACATTTCTATCCCTATAAGAGGCACCAACAGCCTGTGAAAAAGTATCTGCTGTTCATATATACAGAAATTCGGGAACAAAAACAAAAGAAACCAAAAAACACAAAATAAAACTTTCTTACCTTCAACTGCTTTTGTTATAAATACGCTGATTAAAACAGCGGCAATAAAAGTGTTTACAAATATCATACTTGGAGTTATATGCACATCATAAAGCAAAACTGCAATATAACCCGGAGCAAAAATTTTCTCGGTAAATATCATTAACGAGTTGAATGCATTAAGAAAAATGATAGGTACGGTCGCAAAACTTGAAGCCTGCGGTTCAGGTATAGCGATAAATCTGCATACAATGTATACCGCAGTTGCAGCACTAAAAAACATTATTGTATTTATAATTTGTTTTTTGGATACATTATAATCAAACGCATAAACAAAAGCCGCAAGTACAAATATAGACATAACAGCAGTTTCTTTTGATAAAAGCGCCGGCAGCAAAAACAATGAAAACAATATCATATTTTTGATTTTGTTCGTTTCTATATAACTTATAAAATTTATAAAAGACAGCATCATAAATATTGCCATCAACATTTCTGCACGAGTAGAAACATAAACTACGTTTGAAGCCAAAACAGGATGTACGGCAAACAATAAACAAATTGCTTTTGAAATATTTTTATTCAGTTTTATTTTTACAAAAAACAGATATATCAAATACATTGTAAAAATAAACATAACTATATTTGATATATGATATACTCTTGTGTCGTATCCGAACAGAATTGTTTCTATTGAAAATGACGACATTAATACAGGTCTGTAATATGTACTTTTATTTTTATATGTGGTATCCTGAAAAAATATTTTCGGCAAATTTCTTATGTTTGATATATAATGCAGACTGTTGGTTATGGACGGTTTATCATCCAAGTCCATAAGTTCAAAGTTGATACTTTTACCGTAGAGAGAACCTATAACTACTATCAATATTATTAAGAAACAAATTTTTGAATTTATAAAATCTTTCATTTCATTTCCTATTTAGCTGAGAAGTTGAGAACGAAAAACTTCGTTTTTCTTAGCTGAGAAAGCTGAGCTGTTTTCGGTATTTTTATACTATAGATTCCCGACAGAAACACTCGGGAATGACACTGCTACGCAGTTTTTGTCGTTGTCGTTTCCAAGCTTCCAATCCTCCAATCTTCTAATCCTCAAAATTTGCCTTCGGCAAATTTTTGCATATCTTCCGGCAGCGGAGCGATTAAATCCATCTGTTTCGACGTAACGGGATGCGTAAAAATTATCCTGTACGAATGCAGCATCTGCCTTGTAAATTTCATATCTCCTATATGGTCGCTTCCCCCGTAGGCAACATCACCCAAAACCGGATGTCCGATATATTTCATATGACTTCTTATTTGGTGCGTTCTTCCCGTAATAATATGAACCTGCAGCAAACTCATATCTCTGCTTCTGGAAAGAACTTTAAATTCCGTTATCGCCATCTTTTTTGCAAGAGGACCGACTTCAATAATTTTTCTGTTTGCAAGAGATCTTCCCAAAGGAGCTTCTATTCTCCCGTTATCTTCCAAAACAGCACCTGTTACTGCGGCAATATAAGTTTTATTTATCGTTCTTTTTTGAAATTGTTTTGACAAAGATACTTTTGATTTTTCGTTTTTTGCAAAAATTATCGCTCCCGTAGTATCTTTATCAAGCCTGTGTACCATAAACGGACTTATTTTATTTTTAAAATGATACAAAAGTGCATTTAACAATGTTCCCGTCTCATGTCCGTAAGACGGATGCACAACTAAATCCGCCTGTTTATTTATAACAATAATATCATCATCTTCATAAATAATATCAAGAGGAATTTTTTCCGCTTTTAAAGTTATCGGAGCATTTTCTTCTATCTCATATTCTATAACATCATTTTTTTTGGCTTTATAGCTCGGGTTAACTTTTTTAGCGTTAACAAGCACGCTCCCGTTCTTAATCATATTTTGAAAATAAGTACGGGAATAGTCTTTATGCAGGCTGTTAAGATAACAATCAAGCCTTTGCGTTAAATTATTTTCTATTATTATTTTTTCCATCTTCATAACCTTTAATAAATATCACTAATGTTATCAAAAATATTATTATAGAAATATTCTGTGCAGGCGACATCCCCAGAAAAAAAGTTCCTCTGTCGTCGCCTCTGAAAATTTCAATAAAAAATCTCAATATGGAATATAAAAACATATACCACGCAAAGACATACCCTTTTTTATGAGAACTTTTTAAAATTTTGTTCAATAAAAAAAATATTAACAAATTTCCGAAAGCCTCATACAACTGCGTCGGATGTCTGCCCGATACGGCTAAAAAACAATCCGTATTTTTACCGTAACAACATCCCGAAAAAAAGCATCCTATTCTTCCGAAGAAATGTCCTAAAGCAAGAGCAGGGGCAAAAATATCTGCAAGTTTTAAAATATTCGTTTTTTTGTTACGGCAATAAAAAAAGGCAAATAACAATACGCATATAAATCCGCCGTAATATACCAAGCCGCCTTTCCATATTTGCAAAATCTCTAAAGGATTATCTGAATAATAAGAAAAATTTGTCAGCACATACAGAAGTCTGGCGCCTATAAGCCCAACAAGTATGACGTAAAAAATAAAATCATATACCTGCTGCTTTGACATAACATCTTTAGAATTTGCTGCAGCATAATAAGTTCCTGCAAGGAACCCTAAAGCTACAAGTACCCCGTAAGTATATACTGTTATAGGACCGATGGAAAAAAGTTCAGGAAACATTATAAAACCAATTTATAATTAACGATGAGACTACAATTTATAATGTACAATGTATAATAAACAACAAAAATACTACTTTAACAACCTTTTTAGTAAATAAAATTTTATGTATTTTACAAAAATATAGTATGAGCTTAAAACTGCCCAAATAAAACCTTCCATACCGTCTAAAAAGCCCAATTTCAAAATATAAGATTTTATAAATCCTATCGGCGGTCTGAAAATTACGTCAACAACATGAAACTTTTTATTTTCATCAAATCTTTTCTGTGCATCAAGCGATGTATATTGAGCAAATTTATTAAAATAATTATTTAAGTTAGGAAAAGAATTATGATAAAAAACATTTTTGAGACTTCCGGTTTTGCCTGTTACTTCCAAACGTTCATGCACTGCACCGCCGACATACTTTGATAAAGACTTTTTCGCAAGCCTCAAACGAGATTCTTTCGCTATACCGGAATGTTTCATACGTTTTCCCAAAAAAGAATTTACTCTTGTTAAATAAAATCCGTCACAGTCAACGGCATCTTGCTCTACCAAAGTATATTTTATTTCTTCTTTAAGTTCTTTCGACAAAACTTCGTCGGCATCCAGATGCAGCACCCATTCATTTTCCGCAAGAGATAAAGCCCAATTTTTTTGTTCGGAAAAACTGTCAAACTTTCTCGTAAAAATTTTTGCATTAAATTTCTTAGCTATTTCCAACGTTTTATCGGTTGATCCGCTGTCAAGTATCACTATTTCATTTGCCAAACCCTGTACGCTTTCAAGAGATTTAGCTATATTTCCTGCCTCATTTTTTGTAATCATTACAAGAGATATTTTCATTTTATTATTTTCTCTATTACAAAATTTTCAAATTTATTTCTGTTCTTCTTAAAATATTTAAGCAGTGACGAATTATACATTTTTTTCTTATCAAATGTCATTTTATCGTCACTGCCAAGCCCGCCGTAATGGTAAACTCTCGCTTCGGGAAGATAACAGATATTTTTTCCTGCCAGTTTCAACTGTCTGAATAAATCCGTTTCTTCCAAATAGAAAAAATATCTTTCATCAAAACAGCCGACGGCTTCCATATATTTCTTGTTTATTATAAAGCATGCACCGCGTAAAGAGTTAACTTTATAACAGTTTCCCTCTTTATAAAAATTTTCTTTTATTGAAACATACAGTTTTATAACAGGCTTAAAAAGTTCCGTCCACAAAGTCGCTTCCGGATAAACCGATTTTTGAATTGTATTATTTTTTCTGATAAGACGGGGACCTATAACGGCAATTTTATCGTCGGAAATAATTTTATTATACAACAACGAAACGGAATTTTTAGTGATTTCCGTATCCGTATTTATATATAAAATATAATCATTTTTTGAATTTTTAAAGCCCTGATTTGCTGCTTTTGCAAAACCGAGATTATCGCTGTTTTTTATAATAACCGTATCGGGATACATTTTTAAAACTTCATCAATCGAACCGTCGTTACTGTTATTATCAACTATTATCCACTGAGCATTTTTCGACGATGTTATCTCGTCGTTATTATCAAGAGCTTTCAGACAGTCAAACAAAACCGATTTGGAATTTCTCGTAACTAATACTATGGATAGTTTACTCAATTATATCCTCACAATTTTTGATGACTTTAAAGATTTTGTTGCGTTTCTTGTATCAAAAACAAGTTTTGCTTTTTTTACCACGTCGGAATAATCTATATTTGTGTGATCGGTTAAAATTATAACCGCATCATACTTTGAAAGGTTTGAAAGATTTTTTTCCGATTTTAAAATTTTGCCTGCTGCTTTTACCGTCGGGATATAAGAGTCATAGTAAGAAAGTTTTGCCTGTTTCTTCAAAAGCAGAGTTATTACATCAAGTGCGGGAGATTCTCTTAAATCGGCAACATCTTTTTTATAAGCAACACCCAAGACAAGCACTCTGGAATTTTTTATGGATTTGGATTTTTCATTTAATGCATCTGCAAGTTTTGTTACCACATATTCGGGCATTTTGGAATTTATTTCGCCTGCAAGCTCAATAAATCTTGAATAAAAATTTAATGTTTTAAGTTTCCACGACAAATAGTGCGGGTCAAGAGGAATACAATGCCCGCCTATTCCCGGTCCGGGGGTAAACTTCATAAATCCGAACGGTTTTGTTGCGGAAGCATCTATTATTTCCCAAACATTTAAACCTAACCTGTCGCACATTAAAGCAACTTCATTTACCAGCCCGATATTTACCGCTCTGAAAGTGTTTTCCAAAAGTTTTACCATTTCAGCGGCTTGTGTCGATGATACTTCGTGAACTTTTGTAAAACTGCCGTAAACTTGGCAAGCAAGCTTTGTCGATTTATCGCAAATTCCGCCAACAACTTTTGTGGTATTTGCTATGGTAAATTTCTTATTTGCGGGGTCTATTCTTTCCGGACTGAATGCCAAATAAAAATCTTTACCGCCCTTTAAACCCGTTTCTTCAAGCATGGGAAGAACCAACTCCTGGGTAGTTCCGGGGTAAGTGGTAGATTCAAGAATTATTAATTGATCTTTGCGTAAATTATCTTTTATTTCGTTTGTTGCCGAAACTATATAAGAAACATCGGGATCTTTTGATTTTCTTAACGGAGTGGGAACACAAATTATTATGACATCAAGTTTGGATATGGCTTTAAAATTTGTCGTGGCGGAAAGTTTTTTTGTTTCAACAAGTTTTTTAATATCGGCCGTAGAAATATCTCCGATATAGGATTTTTTATTACTTATATTTTCAACTTTTTTGGCATCAACTTCCAAACCCGTAACCGTAAAACCTTTTTTGGCAAGTTCAACCGCCAAAGGCAGCCCGACATAACCGAGACCGATAACACCGATTTTAGCTTCTTTTTTTTCAATCTTTTCCGACAATTCTTTATACATTTTATTCCCTCTATAATAATTCTTTTTAATTTATAATTTATAATGTATAATTTACATTTAATTACCAAAAATGCTCTGCATTTTTACCGACAATTATAAATTTTAAATTGTAAATTATAAATTGTTGGTTTAAAGTTTTACGGCTTTAAACCAAGATTTATTTTCCAAATACCAATCTACCGTATTTTTTATACCTTGTTCTAACGATACCGTCGGTTTCCAATTTAATATTTTGCCTGCTTTTGAAATATCAGCCCAAGTGGAAACTATGTCGGCTTTATGGAACGGTTTCTTGTTCAATTTTGCTTTCTTTCCAAGATATTTTTCTATCAAACCTATAACATAATTCAACGATATCGGGTTATTTCCTCCGCCCAAATTAATCACTTCAAAACCGACATTTTTTAATGCCTTTATCGTTCCTTTAGCAATGTCGTCAACATAAGTAAAATCTCTGCTTTGAGAACCGTCACCGAATAATTCTATAGGCGTTCCCTCGTCTATCCATTTAATAAATCTTATTATACTCATGTCGGGACGACCTGCCGGTCCGTAAACGGTAAAATATCTGACGATAGAAATATCTATTCCGTATAAATAGTGATAAGAATAACACATTGCTTCCGCACCTTTTTTAGATGCCGCATAAGGAGAAATAGGAGTATTTACCGCCAATGTTTCGGTAAAAGGCATTTTCTGTCCGGCATAAAGAGAAGATGTTGATGCCAAGACGAATTTTTTAATTTTATGTTCTCTGCAAATGTCCAAAAGATTAAGTGTTCCCATTGTGTTTGTAGATACATACACAAACGGATTTTCCATACTGTATCTCACGCCTGCACGGGCAGCTAAATTTATTACTGCCGTTACTTTATGCTTTTTAAAGATTTTTTCAAGAGCTTTCTTATCTTCAATATCGGTTTTGTAAAACTTAAAATTTTTATATTTTTTCAGCTGTTTTAATCTGTAATCCTTAATTTTTACATCGTAATAGTCGTTGATATTATCTATACCGATAATCTCTTTTTTAGACTTCAACAACAGTTCAGCCGTCTTGTTTGCAATAAAACCTGCAACCCCCGTAACAACTATACTCATTTTACCCTCTTTTAGGAAAAAAATATATTTGGTATATTATACAAAAAAAATTGCTTAAGAGCAATTTTTTAAAAGCATATACGTATAGATGCAAATTTTAATATCTCTGTCAGAATATCAATATAATTAACTAAAAATTTTGCTGATTTTTTCTACCACTACATCGGCTTGGGATAAATATTGTTTCGGCAGGCTTGTAGTTACCGCAGAACAAAACATTTTTGCTGCTTTTGCAGCTTTTATCCCGTTGGGGGCATTTTCTATTACCAGACATTGGTTCGATTTTAAGTTCAATTCTTTTGCTGCAGTTAAGTAAGAATCAGGATGAGGTTTTCCTTTTTTTATCATATCGGCAGAAATTATTACATCAAACATCTTAATAATTTTTTTCGGCAGCATAGACATAACTTTCTGCTTTGACGAACCCGTAACTATTGCGGTTTTGATGTTTTGTTTTTTTAAATTTCTTAAAACAGGCTCTATATCGTCAAAAAGAAAAACTTTAAAATATTTTTTAAAAATCTTGTTTCTTAAATTCAGCACATCCTGCACTTTCTTGTCGTCAAATTTAATTCCGTCTCTTTCAAAAAATCTTCTTACGCAGTTATCACTCTTCTCGCCCTCTTTTTCATAAATATCAAAAGGCGTTACCGTAACTTTATATTTTTTTAAAGCTTCAAACCAAGATATAAAATGATACGGCATGGAATCAACGATAACTCCGTCCATATCAAACAGAACTGCTTTGAAATTTTTTATATTCATATAATCTCCGTATTAAAAATCAATAAATTTTTTTGCAAGCAGATAGTTTCTGTAATACAAACAGATATCCGTTAAAACAAGAGCAAAATTGAATATGTAAAGATAAAAAACTCCATCCATATCATAAACAAATTTATGCATCATACCTGCAATATAACCTATTTCCACAACACACATAAACAAAAGACTTTTTCCTGCATTCTGACGGGATTTATAACTTTTGTATATTGAGAACGGCCACGCACTTGCAAAACATAACAACATTATTATTTCAAAAATACTCATTGCGATTCCTTTTATTTATTCTGACTATACATCTCAATAAAATTATCAATTGCTTTTTCCACATCAAGTGTATGAAACATCAAATAATTTCTTGTTACAATTTTTGCCGGAGCAATTTTGACAATTTTTTTGCTCGACTGATTTTTATAGTAATGCCAATATCTGTATAAATATCCTGTCCAAAATAAAACTTCCTTATCAAAAATTTTTTCGGATTTAATAAGATTTTCTTTTTCCTGTTCTTCCAATTCTTCCAAAATATACTCTTCTCCTGCCCATTGCATACGATTATATTCGGAATCCAAATTTTGGGCAACTTCTGATTTCATAAACACAGTAATAAAATTCTCGCTGTCGTATCCTTTATCAAACGACAACTCAAACAATCTTCCCTGTATTTTACATATTTGTCTGTTAAGATTATCCAACATTTATTTTTTTCTCTCCAGTATTTCGTCAAAAAAGTTTCCTTCTCTTCTATACTTTTTCTGAATATCTTTCGCAAGAGATATTCCCGTATCTCTGTTTTGTTTACTTATTTGCTGTATAAACTTTTTCTCAAAAAAAGATAAATTGATTTCTTTTTCTATTTTTATATTTTCACAGGCTTTTTGTGTCAATGCAGCATATTGTTTTCCTAATTTCAATACAGACAAACTTTTTGTCAATGCCAAATCGGTAATATTTCCTTCAAAAAAATTATCCAACACATAAAAAATTCTATCGTCTGCAATGCTGCCTGCAATAACATCATATTTTTCCGTAATATCTTTATATTTTAAATAAAATTTAGAATCTTTTATATTATCCATTCTGCCTCTGTTGTACGCGATAAACATTGCCCATTCAATATCATCTTTAAGATTCAAAACTTTTAAATCCGTCAACATTACGGAAATTATATAAATCTTGGAATATTCAAAATCACATATCAGTGTTGCAGGCTGCTCGACGGTAGTTCCCATATAAAATCCCTTGCCAAAATCACATTTATCTCTGCTTATCGGTGCAATTTTTCCTGATATACCGCTTTTTGAACCATGATAAAGAATTTTTTGATTTTTGGAAAGCTTTATTTCCTGTGTATAATTTTTAATTTTATCCATAACCATTTGATACACGGGAACTTTTTTATCTATGCAGTAATCATAGAGTTTCGTTTGTGCAAGTTTATTTGGCAAAGATATTCCGTTTTCCCAACGATTAACGGTAGCAAAAGTTAAAGACAAATCTTTTGCCAAATCTTCCTGAGTAAGATTAAGATAATTTCTGATAGTTTTTATTATTTCTTTCATATTTAACCATACCTGATATAACATTTATTATATTAAATATTATATATAATGTTATATTTTTTGTCAAGAAAGGAAAAATTATAAACCGGCCAAATAGCCGGTGGAGAAGGCAGCTTGAAGGTTAAAACCGCCGGTAGGTCCGTCGATATCGAGAATCTCTCCGCAGAAATAAAGATTATCAATAATTTTTGATTTCATAGTTTTTTGGTCTACTTCATTAAGGCTGATACCGCCTTTTGTGACAATAGCCTCATCAATAGGACGAGTGGATGTTATCCTAAATTTCATTGATCTTAAACCGTAAAAAATTTTCTTTCTTTTTTCCTTATTTACGGCAGAGCAAATTTCCGTTAATTTAATATTATTCTTCTTCATAAATACATCTATCATTTGAACAGGAAGAAGGGTTTTTAACATATTTTTTATCGGCAATTTACCGAAATTATTAAGTTCTCTTATCAAACGTTCATCAAGCTGTTTATCGTCTAAAGCAGGTTTAAAATTTACTGATATTTCCACATTATGTTTATTCTCAAGAAGTTCATAAACAAAAGAACTTACCGTCAGTATCAACGGTCCCGTAAGCCCGAAAATCGTAAATTCTATCTCACCAAACAATTTTTTCTTCTCAATATTATCGGCAAGAACGGAAATTTCTATATTTTTAAGTTTTAGCTTATTTAATTGTTTTAAGAATTTATCGTCGGAAACTAAAGGAACAAGCGCAGGCGACGGTTTTATTATAGTATGCCCCAAACTTTCAGCTAAAACATATCCGCTGCCGTCAGAACCAGTCAACGGATAAGATTTTCCGCCCGTTGCAAGAATATATTTTTCCGCAGAAAATTTACTGCCGTCTTTTAAAATAACTTTTGTTATTTTTTTATTTTCAATAACAAACTTTTCTACGGTGCTGTTTGTAAGAATTTTGACATTATTGCTTTTAACGAATTTTATTAATGCGTTTACGACATCGTGGGCATCGTTGCTTTCTGGAAAGTATCTTCCTCCTCGTTCAAGACGGCATTTTACGCCGAGTTCTTCGAAAAAGTTTATTGTATCATTATTAAAAAATTGTCCGAAAGCACTGTAAAGAAATTTACCGTTATTGCCGAATTCGGAAATAAATTCTTTCATTTCGGCACTGTTGGTAATATTGCATCTGCCTTTGCCTGTGATGGAGAGTTTTATTGCCGGACGGGATTTTTTCTCGAGT
>CAJOJJ010000021.1 GCA_905234925.1 uncultured Endomicrobiia bacterium | reverse complement strand
CGTAGTTTTTTTGTTTTTAAAATAAGAGCAGGGATATTTGTTATCAAACAAAAAAATAAAATTAAGTCGAAAAATTTCTTTTTATTTTACTTGTTTTTTTAAGTGGTTTGATAGCAACAATCCTGTCTTTTTAATTTTATAAACAATAAAAATAATGACAAAGGAAAAAGATATTTTATTTAACATAGATTGCGGATCAAGTCCGCAATGACAGACAAACAACAACGAACGACAACGGCAAAAGTAAGAAATGACAAAACATTTTTGACAGAGACCTTAAGATTTGAGGCGAGACAAAGAGTTTACAAACTGCGGTGTACAATTGAACAAGATACATAAAGTTTGGAAACTCGAAGTCGCAGCCCAAATATTAAGGCCGATATAAAACAATTTATTTCGTAAGATTGTTAAGAATAATTTGTTTTACTTCTTCGCTGACGGAACGTTTCGGAAGAGCAAAGACTGTTTTTATTATAAAATCCTGTGTCAAATCTTTCAGTTTTACAAATTTTGTATATTTATTTGCATCGGTTAAATCAAGACCGGAAATATCCGTAGAGTCGGTAAACACGGCAAATGTCTGAATGAAAGGTCTGAATTTTTCGTTCCTGTCAAAGACATTATTTTCTTTTAAAATTCTCTCTATGCGTTTACTGACCTGTTTAAATTGGTTATCTGTCTGTTCAAAAAGATTTCTTCTTTTACCGGAAAGCATTTCTTTGCCGTCAACAATAATCTGCGTGTCACTGTTTGCGTTTCCGATAAGTTTGGCATTAGGGAAATATTTAGTTTCGAAAACAAGAACGGCAAACGGAAGAGGAGGATTTGTAAAGGCTATAGTGTCTATTTCCTGTCCGAAAACGGTAACATTTTTTTTCGGAGAAAACTCGTTGTTCATTATTGCCGTAGACATTTTGGATAATTTATCAAAAACTTCGTCTTCAAACATTCTTCCGGCACCTTTTATAATTTGCTGTTTAGTGTCAAGTATGGAAGTTAACAGATTGTTTTCGGACTGCAAATCCTGCATGGCTTTGCTTACGGAATCTTTCTGTGAGTTAAGAGCTTTTTTTACTTTGATAATAAGTTCGGTTTCGGTAACGGGTTTAGACATAAAATCGAAAATATATTCGCCTGCAACATCGGTTACGGACTGTCCGTAAGTTTTCTCCATAGCGGACAACAAAATAATTTGTATAGTCGGAGCAGTTTCTTTTATAAACGGAAGAATATCAATGCCCGTTTCGCCTACGCCGAAATGGATATCAAGTATTAAAAGGTTAATCAGAGACGGGTTATTCAACACGAATTTTTTCAGTTCCAATGTTGAAGAAAACTGTTTTATTTCAACATCTTTGAAATGTTTAAGAATTGTTCTCTCAAGAGAATTTCTGATATTTGCATCATCATCTGTTAGGGCGATTAACATATCTTCTCCTTTTGTTATTTTTAGCTGAACAGCTGAGAAGCTGAGGAGCTGAAAGTTTAATGTGTCCTGCGGACGATTAACATAGATTGCGGATCAAGTCCGCAATGACGACTAAACCACAATTATTCTTGTCGTTTATTGTACATTGTCGTCCTAATTTCTGTATATAGGAATTAAAATCTTAGTTTGAAGGCCTTTATTACCATGTTCGTCAACTACATTTGAGGCACTTATTTTGCCGTTTAAAATATTTATAAAATAAGCAGTATGGATAGTTCCCTCTCCCAGTCTCTTACCTTTGGAACTTTCCACCTGTTCCTTATAAAGCTTCTGCAGTTTGCTTTCCAACACACCGCCGGCATTATCGGTAATTAAAATTTTTAAATTTTTTGTATCATCTGACAGTTTTAACGATATATCAAGTTTTGCGGTAAAATCGTCGCTAATTAAAAGTTTCTGTAAAGCAAAAATGGAATTATCGATAATATTATTTATTGCAACATATATAAGTCTGTTTGAGTAGCAATAAAATTTATCCGCTTCATTGTTAAAATCTTCATAATTTATGTGTATATAAGGTTTAAGTTTTGTATTGTAAAATGCAATTTGTGTTTTGATATTTTCCTGTATATCGTATATGCTTTTTTTTGAAAGTATTCCGTTGCCAAGCTCTTCAATATGTTCTCTTGTGTTTTTTTGGTTTTCCAAAATGGCATCTTTGTACGGCTTTACGATTTTTTCGTAAACTTCAAACAACAAATCGTTAAGACCCGTTTTTGTTTTTTCCAGTTCGTTTATTAAATCATGACGGCTGCTTCTTAAAAGTTCTACCGTATCCTGTGACCAATTCAGTTCCAACGCCTGCAGTTTCTGACGCTGCGTATCGAAAGAATCGGAAATTTCGGTAACAGTTTGCTTTTTTATCAGCTCGTTTTCAAGGGTAATATCTCTGGTTAAACTGTTGTTATATTTATCTATAAGGATAAACGTTATTAATAAAATTATCAGCCATATAAAGTTGCCCGTATTTGCGGGAGAAACGGAATTATTCTGATAATATTTTATCGGCGTAATTCCCGTAAAGTGAACGGTAATCGACAGATACACAAAGACAACCGCAAACGATATTATTGATAATGTGAGAATAAATTTATTTATGTCGGAATCAAACTCTTTTTTGTTCAAAATGTTTCTTTTTAAGTAGCTGAAATCAAAAGTATTTTTACTTTTTGCGGGAAGAATTACTTTCAAGAAAAGAATTAATATTATTATCGTTAAAGGAAGAGAAATCATTTCCAAAAATATATAACCGTGCAGGGAATTTATGGTAATATCGTTCATTATTGTAGTTAAAATACTGTTGGAAACCGATTTAACCGTCGATATATAAATATACCCCGAAACGATAAAAATGATAAATTCCACTATGGTAATATTGGATAAACAAATGCTGAACCACGAGATATTATTATCTTTTATTTTATGTTCATAATGTTGTGTGAACATCAGAGTATTATATTTCAGTATTGTCATGGAAATTATACAGCCGACAAGAACGGTAATTATAATGTTCGGTATTTCTATAAAAGTTTCGGCAATATAATTGGCAAGCAGTGATAACGTGCTTGTACTGTCGATATCAAAAATATTTTTAAAAAGGTCGGTAAAATATATGGAATAAGGCTGTTTAAAAACGGCATCTTTAAAAATGATATTCTTTATTATTGACGAGGATAAAGATATTATAAGCCCGGTAAGAACAGATGCAAACAGAATGAACCGTCCGGAAATTCCTATAGTTTGAGAAAGGCTGTTTTTGTTTTTACTTCTGGTATTAAAAAGAATAAGGTTACCGCTTTCCGCAAGCCAGCCCCACACTATGGCTCCCGTCATATTGATAACGGCAAGATAAATGAAATGCGGCGATGTAATGTTGGACAAGACTATCGGTGTGACGATTGCCGCTATCAATGCCCATACCGTGCCGAGCGTCATTGCAACAACAAAAGTGCCGACCATATCAAATGTTAAAAATCTGTAGCTGTTTTCATAAACAAAGGTATGGCCCGCCCAGTTAAGAAGTATCGCAAAGCAGGTAATTAAAATATGAAAACGCTTTTGATAGAAAGAATCGTATAAATATTTAAACATAATTAGTTTATAAGTTTATAAGTTTATAAGGTTATAAGGTTATTAGGTTATCAGTTTGTTTTTTGTTTTTATCTTTTATAACCTTATAACCTCATAAGCTCATAACCTGCCGTTAAAATTCCTCACCAGAGGAATTTTAACGGGTCAACGCCTACTCCGTTTTTCTTAACGGTAAAATGTAAATGCGGTCCTGTCGCTCTTCCGGTAGAACCGCTGCGTGCAATAATCTGCCCCATTTTCACTTTCTGCCCGACACGTACCAAAATTTTTGATAAATGGCCGTAATGCGTAATATAGCCGTTTCTGTGGTCTATAAAAACTGCGGTACCGTAATGCCCTACGTTGGTACTTGCAACGGTTACTACACCGTCTGCGGCAGCGGCAACCAATGTTCCCGTCTTAACTGCGATATCTATTCCGCCGTGTTTACTGATTTTACCCGTTATAGGGTGACGGCGCGTTCCGAACGTACTTGATAATCTTCCTGCAAGAGGCGAACGGAACAAATCTCTTAAAGCATACTTTTCCTGCATACTTTCGTTAAGCGTATCAACTGCGGGCTTTCTGCCGGGAATAAAAATATAAATTTCTTTCGATAAATCCGTAATTCTGCAATTGGTATCTTTTAAAGTCTGCTCGTCAATATCATATTTTTCGGCAATTGATGCCCAAGTATCGGTCGGAGTTACCGGATGAATACAGCCTCCGCTCTCGGGAAGCAAAAGCTTATCATTAACATTTACGTGATATGTTTTCATTTGAGGATTACAGCCTATAACGGTGTGAACGGAATAGCCGTGCTTTTTGGCGATAAGCCAAAGATTTTCTTTCAGCTTAACTTTATGAATTGTAAATTTTACGTTTGTTCTGGTCAACAGATACTTCATTCTTGTTTCGGAATCTTTTATTAACTCCTCTTTGGTATACTGAGGGAACTCCACTTTTAATGCCGAATTAAGATTTTTTTGAACAATTGAATTGACTTTTGCCTGTACTATAAAGTATGCTGCCGTCAAACATAACAAAATTAACGTCCATCTTATAATTACATTTTTCATTTATATTTATCTCTCGATTGCTATTTTGCCTTTTTTTGTGCTTCCGCCGGATTTTATAAAATAGATATATACACCGGAAGCAACATTATTTCCCGAATTGTTTTTGCCGTCCCATAAATAATATGTGTCCTGCGAACCCGTAGTGGTATCAAAAACTTTCTCGCCGGCAACATTAAATATTTTTATTGATGAATTGCCTGCAATATTTAAAAATGTTATTCCTTTACCGCCGTATTTTCCGCTGCTGTTTGGTTTGTAAGGAACAGGAAATACCGCAAATTTTTCACCGTCATCATTTTGTATCAACTCCGACGTTATGGCAAAACTTTTTGCAGGGACGTTCAAGCTGCCGATACTTGTTCCTGCAGAGTTATAAAAACGAACGGTTTTGTTGGCACTTGACGGGTTATACGCACAATATGTTATCGCGGAATCGCTGCCTGTTAAAACCATATGCGACGGATAGTCGGCAGTATAAGAAAAATCAGGAGAGCCGTACTTTTCAAAGAATTTTATGAAGTGATAAGTAAAACTTTTTGAGCTTCCGTCTTCAGCAGAAATTTCTTTATAAGTATCAAAATATTCAAGTGCCTTTGACGGATCGTACAATGCGATAAGCCTTGTCCAAATATCCCACCATATTTCCGGATTACTTCCCGTTTCAGATGACACAGCCGAATAAAATTTATCGAGATAAGTTTTATCATAGGCGAGGTATGTCATTGCAGGAGTCATCGGAAGAACCTGTATTCCCTTTATGGTTTGAGGATAAAGAGGATCAAAATATAAGTCATAAGATACCAGACCGCCGAAAAGCCTGCCGATAGAATTGTGCGTGTACGGTAATTTTAAAATTTCGCCGTCAGTATCAAAATAATAATATTTTATTGCCTGATATTCATTAGAATATAAATAAGCGCCCAATTTTTTGTATGCGTCATTATCCGTGACAAGACCCCACAAAAATATTGCGCTCCAAGCATTCATGGCTTCCGAAGATGATTCCTGATCTATACCTCTGTTATCTGCACCGCCCATACCGTTAGCCCAGCTGTGCGATTCATAAAAATCAAAGTGTCTCATGTACGGAAAATCGTTATCATCTCTTGTGCTGTTTGCTATATCTTTTATCAGCAGATTTACCATACCGCCATAATCTTTTACAAAATCTTCGTCATACATTGCAAGCATTGCCGCTGCATAAATAAAGTATCCGAAATGAAAATGGTGGTCGTTATAATTGAAGGAATAAAATTGTGTTATGGGGGAATCGTTATCTTTTATACCTAACAACCCGCGCCAAGTATCATCATAAGCAAAATATTTACCTGTTTCAAATTTTGAAGAAGAATAAGTAAACCATTCTTTTAGTAATGCTCTCAGTTTTACAATTGCACTTTTTTTAAGTATATCGTTATCTAAATTATCTGCTATAGGAACCAGATTTGCCAGTTTTGCGACTGTTTTTCCGGCGATGTATGGATTTACGGACACTTCCGAAACGTTGACGGAAGAAATGTCTGTTTCCAAATATGTTGTTAAATCTTCCTTAATGTCGGAAACATCGTAATTGAAGTATGGAACTATTCCGAGAAAATCCGTCTTTGTAGTAAAGTTTTTGCCTTCGGCAAGTTTCATTGTACCGCGCAAAGTATCAAAAGTATGGCTACCGACATAACTTACCGATGAATCAATATTATTGTACTGGTGCGGATATAAACAGAAAAGTGTTCCGTCCTGTTGGTCCGAAACGTCCGTTCTTTTTTGGGTTGTAGTAAAATTAAATGTTGTTGTTGAAGAATAGTCCGACGAAGAAACAGACCAATCTGCCTTAGTGTCGGTAACAAAATTATAAGCATATTTATAATACGTTGCCAAATCTTCTACGGCTTCGTCAAGCGTGGTTGACGGAAGAAGAGCGACGGACATATATCTGCTTCCTGAGGGAAGATTTATGGAAAATTTCAGCCACGGATAAGAATAGAAATTGCTTGCCGGCTGTTCAAAAGTCGTTCCTGAAGGAACAAATATTCCGTAATAGAGATCTTTTTTTATCTCTCCGGAATCTCCGTTAGTTCCCAATCTTATACGAATAATCATTCTGTCAACGGAATTTGTCGTATATATGTACTTTTCTATTTCTTCTCCGTCGGAATAGTATAAAGTATATCCCGGTACGGCATCACCCGTAGGTCCCGTCCAATAGTTTGCCCAGTCATACGGAAACATTATCACGGGAAAAGCATTATCGGAAAACTCATAATAAGAAAACGGAGAACCTTGAACTATTGAGGTTTTCATCCAATCGCTGCCGTTTTCCCATTTGGCGGTCGCCGAAAAATCGGAATATCCTTCAAGTTTTGTATTATCAAAACTTATACGATTATCCGTATCCGAATTTGATACGGCAACCAATAAAGTATTAGGATAAGCTTCGGCATCAGCTTCTCCATCGCCGTAATTTATTTTATCAGCCATATACTCCGCTTTGGGAAACTCCAGCAGCATTCCGGCACTTTCGGCAGCAAAAACTTGCGGATATGTATACATTTTCAATGAATAATTTTGATATTGGTTATAGATAAGGGAATTAAAAAACTTGTTTGTCGGATACGGTTTGGAAATACTTGATGATATATAAGTCGGCGACGGCGGTGTTGATGATGTCGGTACGGAAGAACTGATTGAGGCTTTTCCTCCGGGCGACGGCACGGCAAAACATAATGGTGCAACTGACAACAACACACTTACCGTAAAAATAAATGAATAAAATTTTTTAATCATCTTACCCCTTTTAAATTCTCTTTTGCAGTAAAAGTTTATATTCGTTCGGTGCTGTAGCAATTTTCATATTCAATTGATGTTTTTTTGCATAAACATTAAATTTATGCATATCAACAAAATAATCTATTATAAAATATATTCCTGCAGCACACATAAGAATTCCGCAGACACCCTCTATATCACTCTTATTTCTCTTCCTAATAATAGGCTTATACTGAGAATTTTTATTCAATACAACTCTGATATCCGCAAGACCTAAAGCATTTTCCCCCAGGTTCAGACCTTTCGGATTAGAATCATCATCATCAATAGTTCTTTGATTGTTATTTGGGGGGCTGGTTCCTTCGGTTGAATATTTCCATAAATCTTCCCAAGTGTATGCTTCACCTTTTTTCAAAGTTATATTTGTACATTCCGTTTTTGTCGCACCGGTTGCAGGATCTTCCGTTCCGGTTATTGAACCCGTGGGAGGTGTTCTTGTTCCTATATCATAAGCAGAATAGTATGTTGCAATATGATAACCGTCGGAAGTTGCTGCTCCGTTGTATGGATGTTCAGAAGATTTGTTATCAACAATAACTTGTCCGGATGTAGCGCCGCCGCCGACACCGTATTTATAACGAACTTCTATCGTTACATTGTATAAATCAACATTTCCGTTATTATATAAAATATTTTTTTCAATTGTTATGGGGCTTGAACTCCCTTCAGGAGTGTAAGGATAAGGAGAATAGCCGGATCTCAATGTGTAGTTCGGTCCGCCGCCGACATTTTGATCCCATTCCGAGTGTAAAACGGTTGTGTAATCAACTTTAGGTCTGGACACATCTTCTTCCACCTGAGAGAAGCCGTCGTAAGTTAAAAAACCGCCCAAAAGCGTAAGTACAATCCCGTAATAAAGTTTTTTTACGGGTTTACTTTCGGGTTCTTCGTCGGCATACGGATCAAACTCTGCAAAAGATACGCTGACACATAAACATAAAGTAATTAATATGCTTAAAAATTTTTTCAATTATTACTCTCCGAACCTTCTCCGAAATTTTTCTTGATATCTTCCAAAACTTTGCTAAGCTCTTCCATATCAACCGGCTTTGATAAATACCCTTTAGCTCCCAAACTTTCAGCATTTTGTTTGGTAAATACGGTTTCAGAACCGGTAACATAATATATGTTTATATCTTTTTTTATTTCTTTTAAATATTTATGAATATGGTCTCCGTCTAAATCGGGAAGAAGAACATCCAGGAAGAGAACTTCAGGCTCTTTTTTCTTAAATAAGTCGATACATTCTTCCGCATTAGATGCAACAAGCACGTCAAAGCCCCGCCTTTTGATGATTTTTGCCATTGCGTCTCTTGCAAAAATTTCATCATCACAAAGTAAAATTTTGATCATACTTTAATTCTCCGATATAAAAGAATTTATTTGAAAAATAAAACTACATAATATATTATATATTATCTTTTATTTTTTTTAAAGTCTTTTTTTGCTATAATATATAAAAATTGTTGAAAACGATTTTTATAATGTATAATGTACAATAAACAGCAACAACAATGAACACAAATTAAAACAACAATAATCTGAAAATTTTTCGAAGAAAAATTTAGAGACCTTAAGATTTGAGACGAACCGAAGTATTTAGCGAGTGCGGTGTGCTGAAATTAAAGCGAAGCGATTAGCACATAAGCGAGCTAAATGCGATGGTGTAGTCCAAATATTAAGGTCGATATAAAGGAACTCAAAATGTCTCACTTACTATTCACTTTAGTCAGCGGTTTAAGCATAGCATTAATTCTCGGTTTTATTGTACAAAAAATAAAATTATCTCCGATAGTGGGATATTTAATTGCCGGAATATTGGTTAGTCCTTATTCGCCGGGAGTTGTAGCGGACATAAATATCACAAGAGAATTTGCCGAGATAGGAATTATTTTATTAATGTTCGGTGTAGGTTTACACTTTAAACTGACTGATCTTATAGCAGTAAAAAAAATTGCCGTTTACGGAGCATCTCTTCAGATAATAATCGGCTCGGTAATTACGGCATGTTTTGTACATTTTTTAGGATGGTCGTGGTCGGCAGGACTTATTTTCGGTTTTTCGATAGTTGTATCAAGTACCGTCGTACTGACGAGAGTTTTAGGCGACAACAGGCTGCTGCATACGCCTACAGGGCATGCTGCCATAGGCTGGCTGATTATGGAAGATCTTCTTACCATAATTGTATTGGTTTTGGTGCCTATATTTTTTGATAAAAATAATGCCGGCGGAAACTTGTTTTGGACTTTTTCCGTTACGATACTAAAACTTATATTCCTTATAATCTTTGCTCTTGTCGTAGGACAGAAAGTAATTCCTATAATTTTGCGCTATATTGCCAAAACAGGAAACAGAGAACTTTTTACATTAGCCGTTCTTGTTATCGCATTGGGGATTGCCGTCGGTGCTGCGGAACTTTTCGGTGCATCAATGGCTTTGGGTGCTTTCCTTGCAGGAATGGTTGTAGGGCAGTCGGATTTTTCCGCAAGAGCTACTTCGGAAGCATTGCCGATAAGCGATGTTTTTGCTGTTTTGTTTTTCGTTTCCGTCGGAATGCTTTTTGACATAACAACTTTCGTTTCCTCTTGGAAATTGATATTGATTGTATTCGGTATTGTAGTTTTGGTAAATCCCGTTATTGCAACATTTATAGTCTTATTCTTAAAAGAGCCGTTTAAAAAGGCAATTCATATTGCTGTTGCTTTGGGACAGATAGGGGAATTTACCTTTATTTTGGTTTCTCTTTTGATATCTTATAACCTGATTCCGCAGGAAGTTTACAATGCCGTAATTTTTGTGTCGATAGTTACAATAACATTAAATGCCGTAATTTATCGTTATATCGATCCAGCTCTTCGTTTCCTGCAGAAGAAAGGCATACTCAAGACAAATTATACAATAGATGACGAAATAGAAGAAATAACCAAAGAAGTGCGTCACGTAATTATCGTCGGATACGGTCCGGTAGGCAGAACCATTGCAAATATTCTTTTAAAAGAAAAAATAAACGTTATAATTTTGGAACTTAATATTGATACCGTCAGAAAAATAAAAAAATCAAAAATTGAAGGGTTGTACGTTATTCACGGGGATGCATCTCAAAGAGAAATTTTAATTTCGGCAGGAATCAAAACGGCTGAAGCATTCGTTATTTCCACACCGGTTGCTCCGGCAAAAGATATAATAGAAATGGTAAAATCTTTAAATTCCCGAGTGAAAATTTTGATAAACACAAACTATCTTGAACATGCAAAAAACTTTAGAAAAGATCCTGATTTGGTTGTTTGCTCCGAGGAAGGTTCGGTAGCACTGGCATTATCGAGAATTATTTTAAAAACTTTCGGTACAACATCCATTGAAGAAGAAATGACAAAAATATATGAAGAGCTTATCTAAAAATCGCATTGCGATTTTTTTAAATAATTGCTATAATATTTTGATATATCAATTTTCAATTATTAATTGTTTTTGTATTTTATTATACATTGTAAAGGATTGAGGTTCAGTAAAATGGAAAAAGAAAAGAAAATTTTAACGGGTTCGCAGATTGTTATCGAAGCACTTATCGAGCAGGGCGTAACCGACGTGTTCGGTTATCCGGGCGGACAAGTGTTAAATATTTATGACGAACTATATAAAGCAAGTGACAGAATTAATCATTATCTTACCGCTCACGAGCAGGGAGCATCGCATGCTGCCGACGGGTATGCACGCGCCACGGGTAAAACCGGTGTAGTTATTGCCACATCAGGACCGGGAGCAACAAATCTCGTTACGGGAATTGCTACCGCAATGCTTGATTCCATTCCTATGGTTGCAATTACTGGAAATGTTCCCACGTCGTTAATCGGTAAGGACAGTTTTCAGGAAATCAATATTACCGGTATTACTATGCCGATAACAAAGCATAATTATTTTGTAACCAAGGTTGAAGAACTTGCAGATACCATACGTGAAGCTTTTCAAATTGCAAAGTCCGGCAGACCGGGACCTGTTTTGATAGATATTCCGAAAGACGTTCAGATTGCAAGTTGTGAGTTTGAAAACAAAAAACCTGTTGTTACTTTTAAGCAGAAGAAAGCCGACATTAAGGATATTAAAAAGGCTGTTGAACTGATAAACAAAGCTAAAAAACCTTATATTTATATCGGTGGCGGTGCAATAAGCGCTGACGTTTCCAAAGAGGTTAAAAAACTTGCCGAAAAAATTGACGGTTTTATCGGAAGTACTTTTATGGGGCTTTCCGCTATAGAAAATTCTTATAAAAGATTTTTGGGTATGCAGGGTATGCACGGACATTATGCTTCCTCTTTGGCAAACAAAGAAGCAGATTTGATAATCGGCATAGGTATGCGCTTCAGCGACAGAGCAACGGGAAAAGTATCAAAATATGCAAAAAATGCAAAAATTATACATCTTGATATAGACCTTTCGGAAATAAACAAAAATGTTAAATGCGATGCCGGAATTATCGGCGACATAAAATATTCCATTGAAGAAATTTTGAAATTGTGTAAAGCACAAAAACATCCGGAATGGACGGAAACCGTTACGAAATTGAAAGAAGAGGGTGCGGCAATAAATAAAATTGCGGAAGCCGAAAACAAAAATGCTCTTACACCGAAAAAGATGTTTGATATAATAAATTCGGTAAAAGACAGCAACACCGTAATTGCTACCGACGTAGGACAACATCAGATGTGGACTGCACAATATACCGATTTTGAAAAATCAAGAAAGCTTGTTTCCAGCGGCGGGCTGGGTACTATGGGTTTCGGTTTGGGTGCTGCCATCGGTGCAAGTATCGGAAGCGGAAACAAGACCGTTTTGATTACAGGCGACGGAAGTTTCGGTATGAATTTAAACGAGCTTGCAACTGCCGTTACGTACAACACGCCCGTAACCATTGTTATAATGAACAACGGTGTATTGGGAATGGTTCGTCAGTGGCAGACGTTGTTTTTCGGAAAAAGATATTCAAATACCGTACTTGAAAGAAAGACGGATTTTGTTAAACTTGCCGATGCTTTCGGAATGAAAGGGAAAAGAGTTTCCGACGCAAAAGAATTTGAAGCTGCCTTTAAAGAAGCTTTCAAGGCAAAAGCTCCGTATTTGATAGATGCGGTTATAGATATGGATGAGTTTGTTTTGCCTATGCTTCCGCCGGGCGGTTCTATCGACGATATTATTACGACGGTTAAGAAAACTGAAGATTAGAGGATTGGAAGAGTAGAAGATTGGAAACGACAGAAGGTCAGAAGGTCAGAAGGTCAGATGTTCGGAAGGTCAGAAGAAAGATGTGTGGAAGCACGGATGTATAGAACGAACAACGGAAAAAGCGTCGTCATTGCGGACTTGATCCGCAATCTATGTTAAAAGTTCCTTGAAGTCGTTTATTGTAAATTATACATTGCCGTTTCGTCGTTTATTGTAAATTATACATTGTACATTATACATTAAAAAATCGTTTTACACGATTTTTTTAAGGGAGAAATAAATGGAAAGGTTTGTAATTGCCGCTTTAGTTGAAAATAAATACGGTGTCCTGACAAGAGTTGCAGGTCTTTTTATGAGAAAGGGCTTTAATATAGATTCTTTAACAGTCGGAGAAACGGAAGATCCGAACTTTTCCAGAATTACCATTACCCTTACCGGCGACGATAATGACAAGGAACAGTTGATAAATCAGTTAAAAAAACTGCATAATGTTAAAAGCGTAAGACATATAAAAGAAAAACAAAGTCTCGAAAGAGAATTGGTACTTATAAAAATTAAAAATACCACTCAAAACAGAAGCGAACTTTTGGCCGTAACGGAAATTTACAGAGCAAAAATTGTTGACTACAGTTTAAAAACGATATGCGTTGCAATGACAGGGAAACCGTCGAAAATAAATGCGTTTATTGAGATTGTCCGCCCGCTCGGTATTGTGGAATTATGCCGTACCGGCGTTGCCGCCCTTGAAAGAACGGATATTTTGTAATTTATAAAATTGCATTAATAATTAATAATTAGTAAAAATAGATTCGTTTAGCTCTATAAATTTAAACTAAAAAAACAGGGGGATTATAATCCCCCGTGTTAAAAATTTTGATACTAAATAATTAATACCAAGAATGATCCCAACCGCCTTCTTTTACTTTATCAACTTTAGCCCCTTTAGTAATATTATATTGTATTAGCAAAAATTCTTTATCTCTTCCTCCATCAGACAATTTTTCATCTTTTAACCATACTGCAGAGTCAAAATAATAATTAGGATTTCCTCGCCCGTATGAGCCGGAATAAAAACAAGTAAAATATTTATTGCCCCTCACATCAATTCCAAGTATAGGTTCATAACAAGTATATCCATTACTATCTTTGTGTTCCAAAAAATTACCATATTCACTATAATAGCTTTTCTGTGCAGAAAGGATAGTTCCAAGTAAAGCATATCCCTCCGACAATACTGCCTTATCAACATACCCCCTATAAATCGGTACGGAAATTACCGACAAAATAATCACAATTGCGATTGTGATTACCAACTCCACAAGAGTGAAAGCAGCACGGCTAAGAGGTGTTTTATTAACCATAGATTCCCGATTACGAATTTCGG
>CAJOJJ010000020.1 GCA_905234925.1 uncultured Endomicrobiia bacterium | reverse complement strand
ATATTTTTTAATCAATCAATTTCCTGATTATTCTTTATTTTTGATACCATTATCATGCAGGGCGTATCCAATAATGCAATCAACCATTTTACTATTATCATTGTAATTATTAAATCAATTATCTCCTTAAATGACATAACTCCAATAAAAGATAATATCACAAAAATACAGGTATCTACCAATTGACTTATAAATGTACTGACATTATTACTTATCCATACCTTATGATATCTATTCTTTAACTTACTATATAAATAAGCATCACATCTTTGACTCATATAATAGGCAAGAAGACTACTCACTGTTATCCTCGGAATATAATTAAATATCGTCATTAATGCCCCTTGTGAAAAATCACTCTCACTCGGTGTATATTGTAAAAATAAATACATCAATATTGCAAAAATTACCATTGTTATAAATCCTAATTTTGTTGCTTCATTTGTTGCTTTCTTACCATACTTTTCACTTAAAATATCCGTTGCCAAAAAAAACGTTTCCGTAAGCAATATTGCCGAGCGTTAAAGGCATACCGGAAATATCCACGCATTTAACTACTTCTATATTGGCTATTACCGTCGCAAGAGCAATCCAAACATATACTCCCGTCTTTCCGAAAAAACAATACGATAATATTACGCATATAAAATTTAATATTATTGCGGTAAAAAATAAAATTTCGTTCATACGCCGATTTATATCGTTTAATTATAGCAAAAAATTTTACTGACGGCAAATTTTGGAAGATTGGAGACAGCAATGTATAATGTACAATAAACGACGGACGACAATTGATAATTAACAGACAAACCGAGCAGAAAAATTTATTCTCTGCTCGGTTTTATTATAAGATAAAATTTTATTCGTGTGTTCTTTCATTAGTTTCTAAATATGTATGACCGTCGGTTAAACTATATCTTATTCGCAAATAAGTTTTATCATTATTTCTTAAATCTTCCGGTATAAGTACATAAGCATTTAATATATTTTTTCTATAATATTCCGTATCACCAATCCAACATGCATCAAACCAAGTAAAATATTTATTTCCTCTTGCGTCTATATTTAATACAGGGTCATAACATGTAAATACCATCCCTCCCAAAACAAAATTATCGTCTAAAAACATACCGTATTCGCTATAATATGCTTTCTGAGCAGATAAGATAGTTCCGCTAAGTGCATAAGCCTCTGCCCATTTCGCTTTATTGATATATCCTCTATAAATCGGTACGGACACCACCGACAAAATAAGAACAATTGCAATTGTGATGACCAACTCTACTAATGTAAAACCTTTTTTCTTCATAAACTTCCTCCTTTATTTTTAAAAATTTTTTTGCTATAATAAGCCGAGCAGATTAAGAAAAACGAACGTATTCTTACCTCTTTTAATCAGATAATATTTTTATCTGATTTCCCGAGCCAATGCTATGTTTTAGCCCGCTCGGCTGATAGCTTTAAATATTTTTTTAAATTTTATTTTATTCTATTTTTATGATTTTATTATCAATATTATTATTTTATATCATAATTATAGAATAAAATAGTATTTTTGTCAAGATTTTTTATTTCAACAAAAATTTTTAGGAGCGGATTATGTCAAATAATAAAGATTTATATTTCAAAGTTCTGAAACTTTTAAAAGAAAAAAATTTAACTCAAACTCAATTAGCAGAAAAAATCGGAATAACACAATCCTCTCTTAGTAAAATTCTATCCGGAAAATATTCCACAAAAATAACTACGGCACAGAAACTGGCAAAAGTTTTAAATGTTTCGGCAGATTACTTTATAAATTCCGACGAGAAAAATTCAAAAAAAGAAAATATTGAAGATAAAAATTATCTGAATTTAACTTCCAAAATGGAATTATTGGAAGAGAAAATGAAAAGATACGAAGCAGAAAATGCTTTACTGAGAAAAGAATTGGAACTGATAAAAAATGAATTGGGAAAAAATAAGAAAATTCTGAAATTACAAAAGCAATAATAAAGAATAATATTATGAATACTAAAAACTCAGAATTAATAAAATTAGAGATTAATAAATTATATCATCAAATCTTTTCAAGAAGAACACGAAGATCTTTTATTTGAATTTAACGAAGATGTTGTATTATTTAAAGAGGCACCTGTTTTAGACTGGACAAATAAATTCGAAAAAATTCCTACTTTACAGGAAGTAAGAGCTTATGTAAAAAAGTTAGGCAAGAATAAGAGCTTTCCAGCTCAAATGACCACCTGCCTAACTTCATGTGTAGTATATCAAAGACAGCTTAAAAGTCAAGAAAAAAATACTAACAGCAATACGACAATTTATAATTAACAACAATATCCCGCATCAAGTGCGGGATGACACCGCTTCGCTGTGAACGACAACGACAAACTGCAATTAGAAATTAGCAAGGAACAATTAGCAAATTCGGCACTTTTATAAACATAGATTCCCGCCCAACGGCGACGCGGGAATGACAGTCATTTTAGAAATCGCAGAATATAATTGCGATTTCTAAGCGACTTAAATATTTTGAATTTAAACACAGTAATAGCGTGCCACACATTTCAAAAAACGCAAGACGACAAAAAGAAATAATAGAAAATTTAACTTTATCAGAAAATGTAAGGATATAGAAAAAACAGCATAGTTTGTGACGAAATGAAGAAACTCGCAAACGCGGTGTACATTAAATTAATAAAAGATTATAAGGAAAGGAAATAAACCGAAAAGTTCGAGGCGAAATGAAAAAACGCAAGAACGCGGTGTGCGAAAGTAGCACATAAGTTCTTGCGTTTTAATATTGTAGCCCGAAATTTTCGGTTTAGTTTACCACTTATAGTGGGCGAAGGCTTTATTCGCTTCCGCCATTCTATGCGTATCCTCTCTCTTCTTCATTACGGAACCTTCTTTTCTGGAAGCTTCCATAAATTCCTGAGCGAGTTTTTCGCACATAGGTTTACCGGTTTTGGATCTGGCAGATTCCATAATCCAGTCCATAGCCAACGTGGTGGATCTGATCATGGGAACTTCCATAGGAACCTGATAAGTTGCTCCGCCGACTCTTCTGGGTCTTACTTCAAGCAACGGTCTGGCATTTTCGATAGCTCTGTTGAAAACTTCCAACGGTTCTTCGCCGGTTTTTTCTTTCATTATTTCAAAAGCTTTGTAGATTATTCTTTCCGCTAAGCTTTTCTTTCCTCTGTGGTCAAGTTTGTTGATGAATCTTGCTACCAACACGGAATTATAAACTGAATCGCCTTTCGGCATACCTCTTTTTTCTCTTGGTTTTAATGCTTTTCTTGGCATATTTAATTATCCTCTTTTATTATCAAATTTTATTTTTTAGCTTTTGCTTTTTTTGCACCGTATTTGCTTCTGGACTGATTTCTTCCCTCAACTCCGGTAGCATCCAAAGCTCCTCTGATAATATGGTATCTTACACCCGGCAAATCTTTTACTCTTCCGCCTCTGATAAGAACGATAGAGTGTTCCTGTAAATTGTGGCCGACGCCCGGAATGTATGAAGTAACTTCATATCCCGAAGTAAGCTTAACTCTGGCAACTTTTCTCAAAGCTGAATTAGGTTTTTTAGGAGTGGTTGTGTAAACTCTTGTGCAAACTCCTCTTCTTTGCGGACAACTTTTCAATGCAGGAGATTTAGTTTTTTGTATAACTTGTTTTCTTCCGCCTGAAATTAACTGATTAACTGTTGGCATTCTTTCCTTCCCTTAATTTAAATTTTATTTTTTATTTATTTTGTTTCTTCCTGTGCAGCTTTAAGCCCCGTACCTGCCGGTATCAAATGACCTATAGCAACATTTTCTTTCAAGCCTCTGAGTACGTCTATCTGCCCCGAAACTGCTGCTTCCGTAAGAACTCTGGTTGTTTCCTGGAAGCTTGCTGCAGATATGAAAGAATCTGACGAAAGTGCAGCTTTCGTTATACCTAAAAGAACAGGCTGCGCAACGGGAACTTTCCCGCCTTTTTTCTTTATGGCTTTTCTTTCATTTTCGTAATTGAACCTTGAAATAATTTCACCTTTTAAGAACTTGCTGTCGCCCTCGTCGGTAATTCTGACATTGGACAACATTTGGCGGACAACAACTTCTATATGTTTATCGTTAATGGATACACCCTGAAGTCTGTAAACCTGCTGTATTTCATTAACAAGATATTCCTGAACAACTTTAGGACCTTTAACTTTAAGAATATCGTGCGGGTTAACTGCACCGTCGGAAAGAGCCTCGCCTGCTTCAACTTTATCGCCCTCGTAAACAACCAAGTGACGTCCGAGCGGAATAACATATTCTTTTTCTATTTTTGTGTCCGGATCGACAACTTTAACTTTCAAAGCACCTTTCTTGGTAGCTTCGCCGAGTCTTACAACACCGTCGATTTCGGATACAACTGCAACACTTTTCGGTTTTCTGCCTTCGAAAAGTTCTGCAACTCTGGGAAGACCTCCGGTAATATCCTTAACCTTGGTACCGGATTCCTGAGGCATTTTTGCCAAGATATCACCGACCTTAATTGATGAACCGTTAGGTGCAACAAGCGTTGTACCGACGGTTAACGGATATTCAACTACGGACTTACCGTCTTTTTCAATAACAAGTTTAGGTCTGTTCTTTCTTGTTCTGTCTTCAATAATTACACGTTCAATCTGACCGGTAATTTTAGATTTTTCTTTCTGTAAAGTAACACCGTCTTTAATATCGACGTATTTTAATTTACCTTCGTATTCGGAAATGATAGACTTTGAATGCGGATCCCATTTTGCAAGCAAAACGTGTTTACCGTCTTTCAAAGTGATTTCCTGACCGTCTTTAACCTTAATTACTGCACCGTAAGGTATTTTGTGAACTTGTCTTCTTCTGGGAGAATTTTCCGTAAATACAAGTTCCGTATTTCTGTTGACTACCAATATATCGCCGTCTCTGTTTTTAATAGCTTTTAAATTATAGAAATCTACCGTACCGTCTTTTTCGGCATAGATTTCGGATTTCTGCGTAACGGTACTTGCAGCACCACCGATGTGAAACGTTCTCAACGTAAGCTGCGTACCGGGTTCACCGATAGACTGAGCTGCAACTACACCTACAGCCTCGCCGACTTCTGCAAGTTTACCCGTTGCAGGGCTTAAACCGTAACATTTTGCACAAACTCCGTGTTCGGCTTCACAGGTTAAAACGCTTCTGATACCGATTTTATCGATACCTGCTTCAATAAGTTTCTTAGCCTGTTCGGCAGTAATGAGTTCGCCTCTTTTTACGATAAGCTCTTCTCTGATATCGTCGCCGTGCTGAATAATACCTACAACGTTATCGAGAGCAACTCTTCCTACAATTCTCTCGTCTATTTTTTCTATCGTTTCTTCACCGGATTTCAAATCTCCGATAAATACTCCGTTAGGTGTATGACAATCATGTTCGGTAACAACTACATCGTGGGATACGTCAACAAGTTTTCTGGTAAGGTATCCTGCTTCTGCAGTTTTAAGAGCCGTATCGGAAAGACCTTTTCTACCACCGTGAGTGGAGATAAAGTATTCCAATATGGAAAGACCTTCTCTGAAGTTTGCAATGATAGGCGTTTCGATAATTTCACCGACGCCTCCGGAGAGCTTCTTCTGAGGTTTTGCCATAAGACCTCTCATACCTGCCAGCTGTCTTACCTGCTGTCTGGAACCTCTTGCGCCCGAGTCCGCCATCATATAAACGGAATTAAATCTGTTCGTATTAGGCTTGTAAACTTCGCCCTCATCTTTTTTCATTTCGTCAAACATTATATCCGCAACATTATCGGTAACTTTAGTCCAGATATCGATAATTTTGTTGTATCTTTCGCTTTCGGTAATCAAACCGAGCTTTGCCTGCTTTTCTATTTCCTTAATCTGTTTCTTTGCGTCTTTAACCATACCGTCCTTTTCGGGCGGAACTTTCATAGCGTCGATGGAAATGGACACGCCTGCAAGCGTTGCGTATTTGTAACCGAGATTTTTAATTTCATCAAGCAGAATAACGGTTTTATACTGACCGAGTTTGTTGAAACATTCGTCAATAATGGAAACCAAATCTTTCTTGCCCAATGCCTTATTTTTATAGCCTAAAGCATAATATCCGGCATCTCCTTCTTTCTTGCCTTCGCCTTTAGGTAAATGTTCGTTAAATATAACTCTTCCGACGGTGGTATAGTTGATTATACCTTTCTTGTCGTCGTTTTTCCATTTGGAAAGATCTTTCTGTTCGTTATCTTTAAGGTTAGGATCTCTTAAGTTGGTAATACCTGCAACTTTTATTCTTGCCTGCAAATCAACTTCTTTATGCTGATATGCGCTGATAACTTCATCAACGCAGGAGAATATACTTCCCTCGCCGAGAACACCTTTCTTTTCTTTTGTAATAAAGCAGCTGCCCAAAACGATATCCTGCCCCGGAACGGTAATAGGTTTACCCGATGACGGAGACAAAATATTTTTGGTTGTCATCATCAACATTTTTGCTTCAAGCTGTGCTTCAATTGAGATAGGAACGTGAACCGCCATCTGATCACCGTCGAAGTCGGCGTTGAATGCCGTACATGTTAAAGGATGAAGTTGTATTGATTTACCCTCAACCAAGATAGGTTCAAAAGCCTGAATACCTAATCTGTGAAGGGTAGGAGCTCTGTTAAGAAGAACAGGGTGGCTCTTGGTAACTCTTTCCAAAATACCCCAAACTCTTACATCGCCTCTTTCCAAAATCCTTCTTGCTGCTTTAAGTGTAGTGCCTTCCTGTTTAATAAGCTCTCTGATAATAAAAGGCTTAAACAATTCAAGTGCCATTTCTTTGGGAATACCGCACTGATTAAGTTTCAAAGAAGGACCTACCACGATAACGCTTCTGCCGGAATAGTCAACTCTTTTACCCAGCAAATTCTGTCTGAATCTTCCCTGTTTACCTTTCAACGTGTCGGAAAGAGATTTTAATACTCTGTTTCCTGCACCCGTTACAGGTCTGGACAGAGAATCGTTATCGATTAAAGCATCTACGGCTTCCTGCAATAATCTCTTTTCGTTGTTAATCATCACTGCAGGAGCTTTCAACTGTTCAATATGTCTTAATCTGTTATTTCTGTTAATAATTCTTCTGTATAAATCATTCAAATCGGAAGCAGCGAATCTTCCTCCTTCCAAAGCAACCAAAGGTCTTAAATCAGGCGGAATTACGGGAAGAACCGTAAGTATCATCCACTCGGGTCTTGTATTGGAATTTTTAAAACCTTCAACAACTCTGAGCTTTCTGATGAGCCTTGCTCTTTCCATATCGGAAGAAATCTTTGCAATTTCTGCCTGAATTTCTTTCTGTTCTTTATCCAAATCGATTTCTTCAAGAAGTTTTCTTACTGCGGATGCACCGATATCAACTTTTAAATTTTCGCCGAAACCGCTTTTGAATTTCTTAACGTCGGACTCTTCCAAAAGAATGGGAGTTTCCGGCTTGGAGAACGTTCTTAAAATAGGAAGTTCCATTCTGAAAACTTCAACTCTCAATTTACCCTCGAAAGCTTTCAAACTTTCAGGATTCTTTCTGAGTTCTTCAAAAACTTTTTCTTTTTCTATATCGAAAAATTCTATTTTTACCTTTCTGTCAGGTTCTCCAATAGAAACTTCCGGACTTTTACCGAAAGCATTGTTAAGAATTTTCTTAAGTTCTGACTTCTGGCTTCCCTCAACATCATAGAAATATACATTATGAGGTTTAAAATAACATTTATAATATTTTACACCGTTAGTAATATTATCTGCGAGTTTCTTTACAACATCGGCTTTTTTCTCGCCGCTGTAGTCTGCCATCGTCTTAACGATTTTTTCAAGCTTTTTCTTCAATGCTTTTTCGTCGCTGTTGTCCAAATCTATATCTTCCGCAACGATACCGTCGAAAACATTTCTCAATTCGTCGCGGACAACGGCACTTCTCATACCGTACTGGAATAAATTGAACTCTTCTTCTTTAAGTAACGAACCTTTATGCAGGAAAGGAACTATATCCGAAGCATCTTTTAAAGTATGCGTTACAACATATTTCGTATAATAAATAACCTTTTCCAAATCGGAAATTTTCATATTTAAAAGAATACCGATTTTTGAGGGCGGCTTCTTTAAGAACCACGGATGTGCTACAGGTACTGCCAAATCGATATGACCGAACCTTTCTCTTCTTACTTTGGATTCGGTAACCTCAACTCCGCATCTGTCGCAGATTATACCCTGGTGTTTTACATACTTATATTTTCCGCAATGACATTCCCAGTCTTTAGTAGGTCCGAAAATACAATCACAGAACAAGCCGTCTCTCTCGGGCTTAAATGTTCTGTAGTTGATGGTTTCAGGTTTTTTAACCTCACCGTAGGACCAAGACCTGATATCTTCAGGGCTTGCAACTGTCAGCTTTACGGCATCAAAATCCGTAAAGTTAAGATTCTGCGGTTTTTTCTTTAAATTTTTTGAATTTTTCATTTATAGTTGCCCTTCCATTTTATTGTTTATTACTTTTATTCAGCTTTCTCCGACGAAGACTCCTGTGAAGAAGAAATATCTTTATCTTTCAATAAAGCTACGTTCAAGCCTAAGGCTCTCAGTTCGTTTATCAAAACTTTGAACGATTCCGGTATTCCGGGGTCGGATACTGCCTCGCCTTTGATAATGGAATCGTACATTTTTACTCTTCCGTCAACATCATCGGATTTTACGGTTAAAAATTCCTGCAATACGTGTGATGCACCGTAAGCCTGTACTGCCCATACTTCCATTTCTCCGAACCTCTGACCACCGAACTGAGCTTTACCGCCCAAAGGCTGTCTGGTAATAAGAGAATAAGGACCGGTAGATCTTGCATGCATTTTATCTTCAACCAAATGGTTAAGCTTTAACATATACATAACGCCGATTGTAATCTTTTCCATGAAAGGTTCGCCGGTTCTGCCGTCGTACAACGTAATCTGGCAGTCATCGGTAGGCAAATAACGGAGTTTGTAATCTTCAATTGCATCTTCCAATTCTTTACCTTTGAAGCCTCTCTGTTTAAATTCTTCCGTCTTTCCGGAAACGAGCAAATCTTTGGCTTTTCTTATCTGCTCTTTAACCTGCTCTTCGGATGCACCGTCGAACACAGGCGTTACCATCTGAGTATTTAATACTTTACCCGCCCAGCCGAGCATCGATTCCAAAAGCTGTCCGACGTTCATACGAGAAGGGATAGCTAACGGAGAAAGTACACAGTCAACAGGCGTTCCGTCCGGAAGCCTCGGCATATCTTCTACAGGGAGAATTTTGGAAACGATACCTTTGTTTCCGTGTCTTCCTGCAAGTTTATCACCAACCTGTACTTTTAACTTGGCTGCAATATATACTTTAACGATTTTGTTAACCGATACGGGCAAATCGTCGCCTTTTTTGAACAACTCTTTTTCCTTATCATAATTCTGTTTAAGTATATTCTGTTTTACTTCATATAAATCTTCAGTCTTTTTAGCTTCGGCTTTATTCTTTATGGTTTCAAGAAGAGCTTTCTTTTCTTTTTCAAGTTTCGCTTTAGCTGCCTTGTAAGTAGAAGAAATTTCTTCCTGTCTCTTCTTAATTTCTTTTTCGGTAAGTTTCTCTCTTCTTACGAAAGTTCTTACACCTAAGATTTTTCCTGCAGTACCCGGATCAACTCTTAAAGAAACATCCTGTACGTCTTCAGCTTTCTTTCCGAAAAGCACTCTTAAAAGTCTTTCTTCCGGCGTCGTCTGCTGCTCGCCCTTTGGAGCAGTTTTACCGACGAGAATATCGCCTCTCTGCACCGTAGCACCTACTCTTATTACACCGTTATCGTCGAGGTTTAATAAATCTTCGGCACCTACGTTAGGAATATCCTTTGTTATTTCTTCAGGTCTGCCTTTAGTTTCTCTGGCTTCCGTCTCCAACTCTCTGATGTGTATTGATGTAAATCTGTCGTCCTGTACCATCTTTTCGGATAACAAAATAGCATCTTCAAAGTTGTATCCGTCCCAAGGCATAAATGCGATTAAAAGGTTCTGTCCGAGAGACAACTGCCCGTTTTTCGTAGCCTGTCCGTCGGCAATTATATCGCCTTTTTTAACTTTATCCCCTACTTTTACGGAAGGAATATGGTTAATACATGTATCCTGGTTAGACCTTAAATATTTATTTAATGTGTGTACTTCAACACCGGTTTTTTCGTTCCAAACGATTATTTCATCTGCAGATACGGAAACTACTTCACCATCGATTCTGGAAACTACGCAAACTCCGGAATCTCTGGCAACTTTATCTTCCATACCGGTACATACCAAAGGCTGCTCTGCGACAAGCAAAGGTACACCCTGTCTCTGCATGTTACAACCCATCAAAGCTCTGTTTGCATCGTCGTGTTCCAAGAAAGGAATAAGACCTGCAGATACGGAAACTACCTGCATGGGAGAAATATCCATATAGTCAACTTTCTCGGGAGTTTTGAACAAGAAATCGTTCAAATGTCTGCCTTGAGCCAAATCCGTAAGGAAGTTACCCTTATCGTCGATAGGAGTATTTGCCTGAGCTACAAACAAATCATCTTCTTCGTCTGCAGTCATATATTCTATTTTGTCGGTTGTTTTTCCGCCCTCAACTTTTTTGTAAGGCGTTTCAATCAAACCGTACTTATTAACTCTTGCATAGGCCGATAACGAAGTTATCAAACCGATGTTCGGACCTTCAGGAGTTTCGATAGGACATACACGACCGTAATGCGTGTAATGAACATCTCTGACTTCGAAGCCTGCTCTCTTTCTGTTCAAACCTCCGGGACCCAATGCCGAAAGTCTTCTCTTATGAGTAAGCTCGGAAAGAGGATTAATTTGGTCCATAAACTGCGACAACTGAGAAGTTCCGAAGAATTTTCTTATCTGTGCGGTAAACGGAGTAATGTTCATCAAAGAACGAGGCGTAATGGATGTCTTGTCCTGACTGTTCATATACTCTTTAACAAGCCTTGCCATCTGCACAAGACCTATTCTTACCTGATTTTCAAGCAATTCACCGACGGAACGAACCCTTCTGTTGCCTAAGTGGTCGATATCGTCAAGACCAAGCTTTATTTTTTTATTGCCTTCACGGAATTCCGTTTCCCCGTTATAAATCATAAGGAGATACTTGATTGTGGCAATAATATCTTCTCTTACAAGCGTTCTTTTCATTTCGCCGGGGATATTGAACTTAATTTCTTTCGGATAATCTTCAGTTATTCTTGTATAATAGTCATATATAGGAGCAAGTTTTTTTAATATTTTATATCTTCCGATAGTCGTAAAATCATATCTTCTGACGGACTTAAACAAAAGCTCATCCAAGAATCCCTGTGCTCTTTCCTGCACGATGAATTCCTGAGTTTTAAGAACTTTATAAATATGGTTTACGGCTTCTTTTTGTGTTTTAATAGTATCTTTTCTCAACGTTAAAACCATCGTGGCATCTTTCAATACCGTTACGGATTTGATACCTTTATTTTTAAGCTTTTCAACGACTGAATCCGTTAACTCTTTACCTGCATCAACGATAACTTCACCGGTTGCTTTATCGAAAATATCGTCGGCAACACATTCGTTTGCAAGAGTTGCAGGAACATCTTCCAAAGAAACTTCTTTTGTCTCTTTAAAAAGATTCAATATATCACTGTCATTTTCGTAACCTATAGCTCTTAAGAGTGTAGTTGCTAAAATCTTTCTCTTTCTGTCTATTCTCACATACAAGATGCCGTTTTGGTCGAATTCAAACTCTACCCAAGCACCTCTGTAAGGAATAATTCTTGCAAAATATAAAGGTTTACCGAAAATAGTAACTTTCTTTTCTTCGTCCTCTTCAAATATTACTCCGGGAGAACGATGTATCTGACTGACGACAACTCTTTCTGCACCGTTAATAATAAATGTTGCAGTGTCCGTCATCAACGGAATATCTCCGAAATATACTTCCTGCTCGGAAATTTCTTTTTCTCTTCCGTCTTCTTTCTTCTGAACAAGTCTTAATTTAATTTTTAAAGGAGCGGCATAGGTCTCATCTCTGGCAATACATTCGGCTACCGAATATTTGGGTGCACCGAACGAATAAGAAATATACTGAACTTCCAAACTTTCGTCGGAATTCTTAATAGGAAATACATCTTTAAACGCACCTTCAAGCCCCTGAGCTTTTCTCTTCTCAGGTTCTACGTTCGCCTGCAAAAAGTCTGCAAACGAATTTTTCTGCATACCAAGCAGTAAAGGCGGATCAATAGGTGACTTAATTTTACCGAAATTAACTTTTTTCATTAGTTATAGATCCATTATAAAAAATTTTTTACCTTAGACAAAAAGATAAAATTAAGTAAATATTATATACTTAATTATTATCTTTTGTCAAGTATTTATGTTGGTTTTTCACAAAATTTTTAAATTTTGTTACGGTTAAAAGCATCAAAGTAATATCTGTGTTTACAAAATTACTTTAATTCTACCGTTGCACCTGCTTCTGCAAATTTCTTCTTCATTTCTTCTGCATCTGCTTTAGCAACATTTTCTTTAACCGTTTTAGGTGCGCCGTCTACCAAATCTTTAGCTTCTTTCAAGCCTAAACCGGTAACTTCTCTAACTACCTTAATAACTGCAATTTTGTTAGCACCTGCTGATGCCAAAACTACGTTAAATTCGGATTTTTCTTCTGCTGCACCTGCTGCTGCCGCACCTGCTGCAGGAGCTGCTGCTACTGCTACCGGAGCTGCTGCGGATACGCCGAATTTTTCTTCCAAAGCTTTTACCAATTCAGCCATTTCCAATACGCTCATTGCAGAAATTTCTTCAATTAATTGATCTTTTGTTAATGCCATTTTACTACTCCCCCATTTTTATTATTTTTTATTTTTTTAGGATATTTATAGCGACCGCACATTTTGGACTACGCCTTCGTATTTGGCTCCCTTATGTACCAATCGCTTCGCTTTTATTTTTGTACACCGCACTCGCCAAATACTTCGGCTCATCTCAAACTTTGCGGTCTTTGAAAATCGCTCTGCGATTTTGTTGTATTTTTGCTTCGCAAAAATTTACATTACTATTACTTCCGAACTTCTGACCATCTGACCATCTGACCTTCTGAGCTTCTAAAATTGCCTTCGTCAATTTTATGCGGCTTTCTCTTTCTGTTCCTTTATTGCGTTAAGCACACAAACAAAGTTTCTTGTAACTGCCGTAAGCACACCCACGAAATTGGATGCAGGAGCATTCAAGCTGCCAAGCATCTTGGCAATAAGCACTTCTTTCGTAGGAAGTGAAGCCAATGCATTGATTTTATCAAGTTCTATTACTTTTCCGTCGAGAAGTCCTGCTTTTATAACAAATTTATCATTTTTCTTTGCAAATTCCGATACTATCTTTGCAGGAGAAACAGGATCATCTGCCTCTACAACTATCGCCGTAGGACCTTCAAAATATTTGTCTGCATCGGATAAACCGTTTTCTTTAAGTGCTATTTTACTTAAAGTATTTTTTACAACCAAATATTCGCAACCGCATTTTCTTAACTGATTTCTTAAATCCGAAATTTGTGCAACGGAAAGACCATGATACTCTGTCATAATCATGCCTTTCATTGCTTTAAATTTCTCAGTAAGACTTTTTACATCGTTCTGATTTTTTAAATTTGGCATTTTTCTTACCCTCTTATATTTTACTTTAATTTCATTTTAAATTAAAAAAATCTTCTCACGAGAATGAGAAGAAAATAACAAAAATATTTTACACTCAGTCTCGGCAAGGTAACACTTTCTATTAAGCTTTTTTAAAGCCCTTGCTGTCTTAAACCTTTTGATAAAACCACATACTTCTAAAGAACTGCGGAAGATTGTAGCAAATTTTTTTTCATTTGTCAAGTGCTTGTATTGGTTAAAGACATATGCGACATTTTATAATTTTTAAATATGTGTTGTAAAGGACTTTTTAAACCCAAAGAAAAATGAGGTCTTTGGGCATTGTAATAAACAAGCCAATCAATTAAATATTTATCGAAAACATCTTTTTGTCTAAGCAAAACACCATGTTCATCAAGAAACTCTTCCCTTAAAGTTCTATTAAATCTCTCAATATAAGCATTTATTTTTGGACAATGTGGATAGCTGAACACTTGTTTAACTTTATCTTGTTTTAATCTTTGTTCAAAGAAACCTAAATTTTCATGACCATTATCATTCTGCCAAACTTTTATTTCAAATGGATATACTCTTTTAAACATATCGTAAAATGTAACCATATTTTTACTCGTCAAATTTTCAAAACAATAACTAAATGCAAATTTTGTAGCTGCATCTATTGCATTGAAAAAATATCGGGTAATTCCGTCCATATTTACAACTACGCTATCTCCAACTATTCTTCCGGCTTCTTTTACTTTCGGACAATATTTTACTCTTTCATAATTTTTCTTCCTTTTAAAAACTCTGTGTATTGGCGACTTATATGTCGGTTGATAAAACATATTATTTCTTTTTAATATTAATCCTATTGTACTTGCTGATATTAGTTTGTATTGGTTTTATTTGTTTTTTCTTATATACGACCTTCACTTTACATTTACCTTTACTTTTTTCCTTTATCTATCGCGTTTTCTTGCGAAAACACTCCTGACATAGGAGTCGGGGATACGAAGTGTTCCGAAAATATAGATAAAAGGAGGGAGAAAGAGCCAATGTTCAATGTAT
>CAJOJJ010000019.1:5003-21073 GCA_905234925.1 uncultured Endomicrobiia bacterium | reverse complement strand
TAATAGTAAATCAAGCAAGTGGACTTAATACCGGTTTAATGACAGATAAGCTTGCTCGGTTTTCTTATTTTTATATTAGATTCATATCGGCTGTTGCTGTCGTCAAGAGTCTTTACATTTTCAGGGGAAAAAAGAAGCAGGTTTTCATATTTTCTGTCATACGGAGATATTATAAAAATAATTTTTAGTTGAACAGTTGAAAAATTGAAGAGTTGTAAATTTTATTCTAAAAATTGCCTTTAGCAATTTTTTTTTGTATAATAATGAGCTTAAAATAAAAAACTGTTTTATACATTAAACTTTCAGCTGTTCAGCTTTTTCAGCTTTTCAGCTAAAATTTAAGGAGCAGATATGGAAATATCAAAAAAAGATGTTGATTATGTTGCTTCTCTTGCAAGATTGGAATTTGAAGAGAGCAAAAAAGAAAATTTGGCAAAACAGCTCGGTTCAATACTTGGTTATATTGAAAAAATAAAAGAGGTTGATACTTCAGCTATCGCCCCAACCAGCCATGGCGGAACAAGTGAAAATGTTTGGAGAGAAGATGAAGTTGTAAAAAGTTCTCAGGAAACAATTGATGCCTTGTTTAAAAATGCCCCGGACCGGGACGGCGATTTTTTTAAAGTAAAAAAAGTTATGGAACTTGAAGATTAATAAAATTATAAATAGTCGGTTGTTAAAATTATTAAAATTTGTTTGGAGTTTTTGGAAGGAGATAAAATGAAAAAATTAATGTTGTTGGTTGCTGCAGTAACTCTTTTATCCTCGACAGCATTTGCCGGGAAAAAAGAAGGTTGGGAAATAGAGTTAAGACAATTAAGCTTAAATGTTACAAGTACCGAAGTTCATAATGGCGATGAAAGGTTTGATGAAGCAAGAGCGGAAGCGGATTCTCAAACTTTTATTCAGGGAAAGCTTGATTTTGCCGCAAAGTATTTTGCTAATAAACTTTTTTGGTCAAATACCATACTCGGCGAATACGGAAAAACTTATGTTCGTCCCAGAGACAAAGAAGAAACCGTTACGGAAAACGCAAACAAACTTTTGTTCACTACGGACTTAACATACAGAATGTGGAAAGTGGAGAATTTCCTGGGCGGATTTGAGGCAGGTCCTTTTGCAAATATCGGCTATGAAACTCAGTTTGACAATTATAACGGACATCCTCTCAGAAAAGTTTTAAGAGGAAAAGCCGGTGCGAAACTTTTCGAAGGTAAATACTTAAAAGAATTATACGTAGCTTATGTGGTAGAAGCCGATTATACTTACAGACCTGAATCTACGGATACAGCTTATGAAGCAGGTTTTAGAGCGGAAAAAGAAATAAGAGACGGTGTAAAACTTAAGGCAAACGCATACTATAGAGATTATCAAACATATACAAAAGAAAAAGTTAGTGATTTGGATTACGAATTTGAAGGAGAAGTAAGACTTGATGTTATGTTGTGGAACAATCTTTCAGTTGCTCCGTTTCTTAATTACTATTGTGCATCGGCACAGCGTTTTGAAGGTGTAGCGCAAAATTGGTACACGGGTGTATCGATATCTTACAGCACGTTCTTTAAGAAAGCCGTAGAAAAATAATGTACAAGGAGTGTTTTTATGAAACCTGTTATAAAACAATTTCCTACATTTGATAAAGTTTCAAAGCAATTGTTGCAGGCAATGCCTTATCAGTATGTCGGCAGTGATATAAACGTTTGTATTCAGACGGAAGAATTTACATGTCTGTGCCCGTGGACCGGGTTGCCGGACTTTGCCGATTTAACCATAAAATATATTCCCGCAAAAGTTGTAGTGGAGCTTAAATCTTTAAAGATGTATTTACAGTCTTACAGAATGGTGGGGATGGTGCATGAAAGCGTTGTCAACAGTATTATGAAAGATTTAAAAGCATTACTTAAACCCAAGAAAATATATGTTGAACTGAATTTTAAAATCAGAGGCGGAATTACCACAACCGTTTCCGCCGGAAACGCTTGTTAGGTTATAACCTTATAACCTTGGAGGTTCATCAATGGCTGTAATAGAACACAAAAGCAAAGAGAATATAGATATAGAAGAGGCCCTCGGTGTTATCTGGACATCAATACAGAAAGGCGAAGACAGCTTTGATAAAGTTGCCAAGAAAGTACAGGAAGGTGTTGAGCCTGATATTATAGAAAAACTTTTAGACGGCGGTTACATAACAAAAAGTTTTTTTAAAATAAAACTTACCTTGAAAGGCGAAGAACTCGGCAAACAGTTGACAAGACGCCACAGACTTACGGAAAGGCTTCTTGCCGACGTGCTAGACTTTAACAGAGCATTGATAGAACAGGTTGCCTGCAACATGGAACATAACCTTTCTACCGATTTGGCAGATTCAATCTGCACGCTGCTCGGTCATCCTAAGCAGTGCCCTCACGGTAATCCTATTCCGGAGGGAGAATGCTGCAAGAAAGCTCTCGACCAAATAGAATCCATTGTTGAACCGTTATCCAAACTTGATGTCGGAGAAGATGCTAAAATTTCTTATATTGTTATGGCAGGCGACGAATATATGAATAAACTTTTGTCGCTCGGTCTTATTCCCGGTGCGGATATTGTACTTAACAAAAAAGATCCTACGTTTGTTATAAAAATCGGCGATACGCAAATTGCAGTATCTAAAGAAATTGCCGACTTCATATATGTTCGTAAGTGAACAAAATAATAGTCATAAATTTGTTTTTTTAGGAGTAAATATTCAATGCCAAAAGAATTGGAAAGAAAATCTCCTCCTCAGTCCGTAGATGCCGAAATGGCATTGCTCGGTGCTATGATGATAGAAAAAGATGCTATTATCAAAGCAATAGAGCTTGTAAGAGAAGATGATTTCTATAAAGAAGTACATAAACTTATTTTCGGTGCGATAAAGGAACTTAACGATACTGAAGTTGCCGAACCTGTTACAATCAGTAACAGGCTTAAAACGAACAAACTTTTTACGGATGCGGGCGGAATAAAATATTTGTTCAGCCTTATGGATTCCGCACAGACTGCAGCAAATGTTGAATATTATGCAAATATAGTAAAAGATAAATCCATATTAAGGCAGATAATAAATGTCGGTTCTACTATGGTTACCGACGCTTTTGCGGAAGAATCTCCGTCGGAAACTATTCTTGATAATGCACAGACTGTGTTGTTTAATATATCAAAACAAAATACGGTAAGCGAGTTTTCCACGCCGGAAGAATTGATACCGTCGGTAGTTACAAAATTGGAAAAACTTCATAATGATAAAAATGATGTTCCCGGTTTAAGAACAGGTTTCAGCGACCTTGATAAAATGACTGCCGGTCTTCAAAATTCCGAACTTATAATTATTGCAGGTCGTCCGTCTATGGGTAAGACGGCATTTGCGCTTAATATTGCGGAATATGTTTCGGTTACATCAAAAGATCCGCACTCGGTTGCGATTTTCTCTCTGGAAATGTCAAAAGAGTCTTTAATGATGAGATTTTTAGCGTCGGTAGCGCAGGTAAGCGGACAGGATTTAAGAAAAGGATATTTTAAAAATTCCGACTGGCCCAGGCTTACCACGGCTATGGAAAAAATAGGTAAAGCTTCAATGTATATATGCGATGCCGATATGACTGCCGTTGATATAAGAGCCACGGCGAAAAAACTTGCTACAAAGCTGGAGAAAAAAGGTAAACCGTTATCCTTAATTATTATAGATTATTTACAGCTTATAAGGGGCGTGGGTAACGGCAAAAAAATTGAATCTTTGCAGGTTCAGACGGCAGAGATTTCCCGCTCTTTAAAAGCACTTGCAAAAGATTTAAATGTTCCCGTTATAGCGCTTTCACAGCTGTCCAGACAGACGGAAAAGAGAGGTAAAGATACAAGGCCTATGCTTTCCGACCTTAGAGATTCGGGTGCTATCGAGCAGGATGCTGATGTTGTAGCATTTGTACACAGAGAGGGGTATTACGCAAAGGATGATCCCGATAAGAAAAATCAGGCAGAAATAATTATAGCCAAACAGAGAAACGGTCCGGTAGGTAAAGTTGATTTGATTTTTGAAGGGGAATATACTAAATTTTATGACCGCTCGCCGGTCATGGAGGAACAATAATGAAGGAACAGCCGCCTGCAGGTTCAAAAAAACAAAGTTTTAATTTTTTCAGACCCAATTGGGTAGAAATAGATAAAAGCGACTTTTTGTTTAATTTGAAAAAAATTAAGGAATCTTTAAAAAAAGATACAAAAGTTCTTGCCGTTATAAAGTCCAATGCTTACGGACACGGCGGAATAGAGCTTGCCAAGGAAGCTGTTAAAGCGGGTATCTACGGTATAGGGGTATCTTCAATAGAAGAAGGAATTTCTTTCAGAAAGGCAGGGATAAAAGCAAGAATTTTGGTGTTCGGCAGCGGTTATCCGCTGGAACATTTGGCTGTTGCAACTTTTTGGGATTTGATTCCGACTATATCCAGCCTTCAAGGGCTGCACTCTTTGTCGCAGCTTGCACGGAAATACCGCAAAAAACTTGAATTCCATTTAAAGATTGATACCGGCATGGGCAGGGTCGGCGTAGTTGCCGGCGGCAATGCCAAAATTATTTTAGATAAAATAGCTGCCAACAACGATATAGAAATGTCGGGCATTTATACCCACTTTGCGGTGGCGGATACAAACCCTTCATATACTCAGCTTCAGCTTGATAAATTTAACGAAGTTATAAAATATGCAAAAAAATTAGGCTTGAAATTTATTGCCCATGCGGCAAATACGGCTGCAATATTCAGCAGCAGGAAAACTCATCTTGATATGGTCCGTCCCGGAATAGGTTTGTACGGGCTTTCTCCTTTTGAACATTCCCAGCAGAAATTTAAATTAAAACCTGTTTTGTCGTGGAAAACAAAAATAATTTATCTTAAGAAAGTTCCCTCCGGTTTCTGTGTAAGTTACGGAAGAACTTTCGTTACCAATAAAGCGTCGGTTATTGCCACCGTACCCGTAGGTTATGCCGACGGATATGCAAGAGTAATGTCAAATAAAGCGGATGTTTTGGTACGAGGAAAAAGATGTCCCGTTGCGGGAAGAATTACCATGGATATGATGATGATAGATGTTACGGATGTTAAAGGCGTAAGTATCGGCGACGAAGTGGTTTTAATCGGCACGCAGGGAAAAGAAACGATTAAAGCCGAAGAACTTGCCAAACTTCAAAATACCATAAATTACGAAATAACTTGTTCAATATCGACAAGAGTTCCCAGGATAATAGTTTAATGTATTACAACCCTTACTTAAAACAACAAATTTTAAAAGTGCCTTTTGCAAAAAGGTTAAAGAACAACATAAAAGGTATCGGGCAGGCTGCCGAAATCGTTATTGATACTTTTTTGTGTATTGTCAAAGGACAGATAAATATAAAAAATACCGTTATCCAAATGGTGGAAGTGGGCTATATGTCGTTTCCGATAATATTTCTTACTTCTTTTTTTACGGGAATGGTTTTGGCTCTTCAGGTAGGTTCCGCTACGGCTAATTTATTTAACGAACCTGTTTATATCGGTATGATAACAGGGTATGCGTTGGTAAAGGAGTTAGGTCCTGTTCTTACCGCCGTTGTTATTACGGGAAGAGTCGGTGCTGCAATTACTGCGGAAATCGGTACAATGAAAGTTACCGAGCAGATTGATGCACTTTATACTTTGGGAACAAATCCCATTAAATATTTGGCGGTACCTCGTTTTATTTCCTGTATTTTAATGCTTCCTTTACTTACGGCAATCTCAAATATCATAGGAGTTTACGGCGGTCTTTTGGTTGCCAATCTTTCATGGGGCATCCCGTCAACCGTTTATATGGGCGATATTTTGGATGTTATGACCGTTCAAACTTTCTTTCACGGGTTCATAAAATCTTTTTTCTTTGCAGGTATTTTGGTTACGGTTGCCTGTCATAAAGGGTTTCAGTGTTCCGGCGGAGCGGAGGGCGTAGGAAAAGCCACCACCAGTTCAGTTATGATGTCTATGATATTGATGCTGATTTCGGATTATTTTCTGACGGATTTATTGGTATCTCTAAAAATAGATTAGTTTTAATACCATTTCTTATTTCTCAATATAAAAAATGAAAAACGTATTTACTCTGTTCGGAAAATCAATAAATTCTAATATTTTTTTCTTCATATTATTAACGGGAATTGTTTTTTCTTTATATGGAAAAGCAAGAGACTATGAATTTATATATCTTGATGATACTAGATTAGTCAGCAGTAATATAAATTTTATCTCCGATATAAAAAATTTACCCAAACTGTTTGTTAAAAGTTGTTATTATACTACCGATACAAAAGATGGTTATTACAGACCTGTACTTTCTTTATCTTTTGCATTAGAAGTTTTGCTATTCGGTGAAAGTTCTAAAGTATCTCATACAACCAATATAATACTTTATATTTTAAGTATTTATTTGATGTATGTTTTTTTATTAAAATTAAATCTCAATAGAATAATTTTAAAGTTAAGTCTTTTGCTTCTTGCGGTTCATCCTGCGTTAGCTTCGGTTTCCGCATGGATTGCGGCAAGGAACGATTCCTTGTTGGCGGTATTTGTTTTTCTGACATTAATATCTTTTGTTTCATATATCGAAAAAAATAAAATTTCATATTTTTGGTTGACGGTTTATTTTTTTGCCGTATCGATTTTTACAAAAGAATCCGGAGTGGTATTGATAATACTATTTCCGGTTCTTTTATGTTGTTTAAGCAAATTTGAATTTAAAAATATTTTAAAATTGTATTCTGCTTTTTTAGGTATTTTTATTATATATTTTATTCTCAGAAAATTTGTCGGTATTTCTTCCTGGTTTTCTTTTAATCTTAAAAATGTCGTCATTATGCTAAAAAATATTTTTATCGGTTTTGTGATATATATAAATAAATTGCTGATTCCTGCCGATGTTCCGGTTTGCCTTTTTGATTTTTTACCGGGAATTTTTTCTGTGGCAGTTGCGGCGGCATGCGTTATTTTTTTAATCATTGTTTATTATAAAAATTTTGTAAACAGAAAATTTCTGTTATTCGGAATCTCTTTTTTTATTTTTTATCTGTTACCGACTTTCTTTATTTTACAGAACCTAATTTTGTTTCACAGGCTGCTTTTACCGTCAGCGGGAATGGTATTGATTTTTGTTCTGTTAATACAAAAAATTATAAAATGTTATCCGATATCAAAAAAATATTTTCTGTTTCTGTTTGCGATATTGTTTATAATATTTGTACGAGGTTCATATATTCAGGCAGATAAGTTTAAGGATAATACTGCCTTTACTGTAAACGGTTATAAGTCTGCTCCATCTTACCACGTTTTTTTAAATGGTATTGCCGGTATTTATACTGATATGAAAGATTATGATAATGCATTGATTTTTCTGTATAAAGCGGAAGAATATTATAACGGGTACTATATTAACAATATTGCAACAATGTTACTTTATCAAAAAAAGTTTGATCAGGCGGAAGTTTTATTGAAAAAGTCGATAAATATAAACAGACATAAAGAAATTGCGTATGCAAACTTAAGTTTGTTATATGAGGAAAAACAAGATTATAAAAAATCTTTGGAATATGCCAAAAAGGCATATGATGAAAATCCGTACAACATTGATTTATCCGTAAATTTAGCCAGAAAATATTATTTGAATAAACAGTACGAACAAGCTATAAAAATATACAAAGATTTATTAAAAATAAAAAAAGATGCAGGATATTATTACAGTATCGGCGTATTATATGATAAACTAAATTCTAAAGAGCAGGCTTTTGAATATGCAAATAAAGCCGTAGATTTGGACGGTAGAAACGAAAAATATAGAAACTTTGCCAAACATCTTGCCGTAAAAGATATTTAGTTCGTTAAACCGTTTGTTTGTCATATTTTTTTGTTGACTAAATTTTGTCAAAAGTATATAATAATATAATTATTATTTTAAAGATATCTCATTTCTATAAGTTTCGGAGGGATAATGGCGGGTATAGTTTTAAAGAATGTTTACAAAAGCTACGGCGATGTAAAAATTGTTAAAGATTTCAATCTTGAGATTAAGGATAAAGAATTCTGTATCCTCGTCGGTCCTTCCGGATGCGGAAAAACAACCACATTAAGAATGGTTGCCGGTTTGGAAGATATTACTTCCGGAGATATTCTTATAGACGGCGTAAAAGTTAATGATATGCCTCCGAAAGACAGAGATATCGCAATGGTATTTCAGAACTATGCTCTTTATCCTCATATGACGGTATATGATAATATGGCATTTGCTTTAAAGTTAAGAAGCTATGATAAGGCTGAAATTGAGAAAAGAGTTAAAGAAGCTGCAGAAATTTTGGGAATTTCACATCTCCTCGACAGAAAGCCGAAACAACTTTCCGGCGGACAGAGACAGAGAGTGGCTGTAGGAAGAGCCATCGTCAGAAAGCCGAAGGTATTTTTGTTCGACGAACCGTTATCAAATCTTGATGCAAAATTAAGAGTACAAATGAGAGCCGAACTTAAAAAACTTCACGAAAGATTACAAAGCACAATGATATATGTTACGCATGATCAGACTGAAGCTATGACTATGGGCGATAAAATCTGCGTTATGAAAGACGGTATAATTCAGCAGGTTGCAGGTCCGTTGGAACTTTACGATAAACCATCAAATAAATTTGTTGCAGGTTTTATCGGAACGCCTCCTATGAACTTCTTCAATGTTGAAGTTCTCAGCGAGAACGGTTCGTTGGTTTTGAAAGAAGGTTCTTTTGACGTGAAAGTTCCGGATTTTATGAAAGAAAAGGTTGCACCTTTTGTTAATAAAAAAATTGTTATGGGTGTAAGACCGGAAGATATTTATGATAAACTTTTTGCAAATATTTCTCATCAGATAGTAAGCGGTTTTTCTGCAACGGTTGATATCGTTGAGCCTTTGGGCAGTGAAATTTATTTACATTTCAATACGGGCAGAAACGTAATGGTTGCAAAAGTTGACGCAAACAATAAGTCGAAACCTAATCAGGTAATAGAGCTTATTTTGGATTTGAAGAGAATTCATTTGTTTGAGCTTGAATCCGGCAAGACGATAGTATAAAAATTGCAAAGCAAATTTTTCTTGCAAAAAAATAAAAAATTTGGTATAATTCTAAAGATATGAATGAAACAGTATTGACGGTATGTGTAATTTTGTTGACGATAGCAGTGATAACAGCGGTAGTTTTTTTCGCCGTTACCATGAAACAATTTGCGCAGACGGCAAAGAAGTTGGAAGAGACTTTAGATAAAGCCAACAGAGAAATTGATTCGGTTCATAAGATATCCGACGGTGTAATTACGGTAGCAAGTTTGCTCCCGAAAACTTGGATAAAAGTTGTTTCAATGGCATTACCGTTAGTAACTCCCTATATTTTCAAAAAGAAGAAGTAGGAGGCAAGTTATGGATAGAGATAACAGTTTGGTAGCTTTCTTGTTAGGTGCAGCGGTCGGAGCAGTGTTCGGTTTATTGTATGCTCCCAAGACAGGCAAAGAAACAAGAGAACATTTGAAAAAATTAACTGAAGATTTTGTAGAAGATGCCGAAGAAGTCGGAAACGATTTGAGAGAAAAAGGCAAAAGATTTGTTAATGACAGTAAAGTGAAAGTTTCCGAGCTTGTAGAAAAAGGCAAAGCAAAGTTTAAAAAACAGAGTGTTGCTGTAGAGGGTTCGCAGGAAACTCTTGAAAACGAAGACGAAGTTATAGAAGAATAAAAGAAGTAAGTGCTGAGGTAGCTCAGTTGGTAGAGCACAGGTCTGAAAAACCTGGTGTCGGCAGTTCAATCCTGCCCCTCAGCACTTTAAATATAAAAAGCTCTTTACAGAGAAGTTCTGTAATAAACGATTTATAGAAATTTAAGAACAGTGCTTAAGAGACATTGAAAGATATCTTTTAAGCACTTCTTTATTTAATGTACAATATACATTAAATAATTAGCAATTAGAAATTGTTGTTAAAATTCACAGAGTTTGTCGTTCCCGAATGTCTCTGTCGGGAATCTCTCTGCAGAAATTTTTGCAGAGCAAAAATTTACATTAATTGCTCATTGCTAATTTCTAATTGTATTTAATTGGTTTGAATAAAGGGATTGAAAACAGGTTTGTAAAACAGGGGAGAAATAATGGGATACAGTAAACAGGATGTAATTAAGTTAATAAAAGAAAATAACGTTGAGTTTATCAGGCTTCAATTTACCGATATTTTCGGTCAATTGAAAAATGTTGCAATTACGGCAACACAGATTGAAAAAGCCTTGGATAATAAATGTATGTTTGACGGTTCTTCAATTGAAGGTTTTGCCAGAATAGAAGAAAGCGATATGTATTTGTATCCCGATCCGGACACATTTGTAATTTTTCCTTGGAAGCAGGAAGAAGGAAAAGTTGCAAGATTGATTTGTGATATTTATACTCCCGACGGCAAACCTTTTGCAGGTTGTCCCAGAAATATTTTAAAAAGAAATTTAAAAGCCGCACAGGATATGGGCTATACTTTCAACGTAGGTCCGGAACTTGAATTTTTCTTGTTTCTTACAGACGAGAAAGGAAAACCTACTACCAAAACACACGACGATGCGGGATATTTTGACCTTGCTCCGATAGATTTGGGCGAAAGTGCAAGAAAAGAAATGTGTTTGACTCTTGAAAAAATGGGTTTTGAAATAGAAGCTGCCCATCATGAAGTTGCAAGAGGTCAGCACGAGATAGATTTTAAGTATGCCGAGGCATTAAAAACGGCAGACAATATAAATACGTTTAAATTGGTAGTTAAAACCATAGCACAGAAACACGGTTTGCATGCAACGTTTATGCCTAAACCCATTTTCGGTATATGCGGTTCCGGTATGCATATAAACCAGTCTTTATTTAAAGACGGTAAGAATGCTTTCTATGACGAAAAAGATAAACTAGGACTTTCAAAAATTGCGTATAATTATATTGCCGGCATAATGAAAAACAGCAAGTCCATGGCGGCAATTTCAAACCCGCTTGTAAACTCTTATAAGAGACTTGTCCCGGGATATGAGGCGCCTGTTTATATCGCATGGTCTGCAAGAAACAGAAGTCCTTTGGTAAGAATTCCTGCAGCAAGGGGTTCTTCGACAAGAATTGAGTTGAGAAATCCTGACCCGACGGCAAACCCTTACTTTTTGCTTTCCGCATGTATTGCATCGGGGCTTGACGGAATAAAAAATAATTTGAAAGTATGTGCCCCTACCGATAGAAATATATATGATATGACCAAACAGGAAAGAGACGCCGCAGGTATAGAAAATTTACCGCACAACTTGATAAATGCTGTAAAGGCTATGCAAAAAAGTGATTTAATGAAAGAGACTTTGGGAGAATATTCTTTTAATCTTTACGCTCAGGCAAAAATAAACGAGTGGGACGACTACAGAACGAAAGTTCATCAGTGGGAAATCGATAACTATTTAGTGAACTACTAATCTGCTTCCGAACATCTGACCATATGAACATCCGAACTTCCAATAAAAATCATTGCACGATTTTTATTGATTTTTCAGCCTGTATTTAATATAATCTTATCTGTTGTACAGCGCACAATGCTGTCATACTGAGTGAAACTTCGTAGTTGCAATTGCCGTCTCGTTTGTCATTGCGGACTTGATCCGCAATTTATGTTAATCGTACGCAGGACACCGAAATTGCTAATTGCTCGTTACTAATTTTTAATTGTTGTTTTGTCGGAGAAAACTATGAAAAAACCTGATTTTATAAAACAGGTTGCACGGTGTGCAGGTTTTACAAAAGAACAAACTAATAAAACAATAAAAGCGCTTGTCAAAATTATTCAGGATAATTTGGCAAAAGGCGAAACTGTTTCTCTGTCCGGGCTTGGCTCTTTCAAGGCAAAAGATACAAAACCTAAACAGGGAAGAAATCCGAAAACAGGAGAAATAATTCCCGTTCCGGCAGGCAGAAAAGTTTCTTTCAAGCCTACGGCAACATTGAGAAATATTATACGGAAATAATCATGGCTATGATAAAAATAAAACCTTCAGAAAAGTTGGAATCATTACCGCCTTACTTGTTTACAAAAATCCATAAATTAAAGTTAGAGGCTTATGCAAAAAAATTGGATGTTATTGATTTAAGTATCGGTAATCCCGATATGCCTACGCCAACACATATTGTAGATTGTTTATGTGACACAGTAAAACATCATCCGAGAACGCACGGATATCCGCAGGCTAAAGGTATGCCGAAGTTCAGAAAAGCAGTTGCAGGCTGGATGGGAAGACGGTTCGGTGTGGATTTGGATTTTAACAGTGAAATACTCGCCCTTATCGGTTCAAAAGAGGGTATTGCTCATCTGTGTATGTCGTATCTTAATCCGGGCGATTATGTTCTTGTTTGTGATCCCGCTTACCCTGCACATTATAACGGAGTAGTTATCGCAGGCGGTAAAGCATATTCCATGCCTCTTTTGGAAGAGAACGATTATCTTCCGGACTTTTCAAAAATTCCCGTAAGCATAGCAAAGAAAGCAAAAATAATGCTGCTTAATTATCCCAACAATCCGACGGGAGCATTTGTTAAGGACAACAATTTTTGGAAAGAAGCGATAAAATACTGCAAAAAATATAATATTCTTTTAGTTTCCGACAATGCTTATTCGGAGCTTACTTTCGGCGACGCAACATGTTGTTCTATTTTTGAGTTTTCCGGAGCGAAAGATGTTGCCGTAGAGTTTCATTCTTTTTCGAAATCGTTTAATATGGCAGGCTGGCGTGTAGGCTGGTGCTGCGGTGCAAAACAGTTAATATATCCTTTGGAGAAATTTAAATCTTTCTTGGATTATGGTGTGCCGACGTTTACGCAGCTTGCAGCGGTTGCCGCACTTAACGGTTCACAGCAGTGTGTACGCGAACAGGCACAGATTTATGAAAGAAGAATGATAAAGCTCGTCGATGGTTTAAATAAAATCGGCTGGAAAGCCAAAAAGACCGAAGGGACAATGTATGTTTGGGCAGGACTTCCCGACAGTTTAAAGAAAATGGGTTCTTTAACCGTTGCGGAAAAACTTCTTAAGGAAACGGGTGTTGCTCTTTCTCCGGGTGTCGGGTTCGGTAAATACGGCGAGGGATATGTAAGAATATCTCTTGTTACCCACGATAAAAGATTTCATGATGCACTTTTAAGAATAAAAAAATTTACACAGAAGTATGGAGATAAAAAATAATTTATGAAAACAAGTTTGAATATCGGTTTGGTAGGGTACGGAACAGTAGGTAAAGGCGTAGTAAAAATTTTGGAAAAGAACAAGGCAATAGCTTTAAGAAAATCCGGTGTAAAAATAAATATTAAATCAATATGCGATTTAAATCCTATAGACAAACCGGAACTTTACGTAAAAGATTTTAAACAAATAATAAAGGATCCCGATATAGATATTGTCGTCGAGCTTATCGGCGGATATGAGCCTGCAAGAACGGTTATTACCGAAAGTTTAAAAAACGGTAAAAGCGTAGTTACCGCAAATAAAGCAGTGCTTGCAAAGCATTGGGACGAGATTTTTACTCTTGCTCAGGATAATAAAAAAATGGTTTATTTTGAAGCTTCCGTCGGCGGAGTAATTCCCGTAATTCAGGGCTTGAACGAGGGCTTGGCAGGAAACGAAATAAAAAGCATTAAAGGTATTTTGAACGGAACAACAAATTTCATATTAACAAAAATGACCGACGAAGGTCTTCCTTATGCCGACGCATTAAAGATTGCCCAGCAGTCGGGTTTTGCCGAAGCTAATCCGACGGCAGATGTTAAAGGGCTTGATACCGCAAACAAACTTGCAATTTTGTCTTCGCTTGCTTGGGGCAGCTGGATAAAAGTTGAAGATATCAGAGTTAAAGGAATAGATCAGCTTGATATAGAAGATGTTTATATAACGAGAGATTTCGGGTATGTGTTTAAACTTATAGGTTCTGCAATAAAAACCGATAAAGGTATAGATTTATGGGTAGAACCGTGTTTGGTTGACCATCATCATTCTTTTGCAAATGTTCATAATGAATATAATGCCATTATGATAAAAGGCGATGCTGCCGACGATGTAATGTTCTACGGTAAAGGTGCAGGGCAGCTTCCCGCAGCCTCTGCAGTAGTTTCGGATATTATAGATTTGTCAAAATATATTTCCAACGGAACGGCAGGGCAGGTACAAAATGTCGGCTATTCCAAAAATAAAATTGTTAAGTTCTTGCCTCACGGCGAAAGCAAGAGTGATTATTACTTAAGATTTTCCGTAGCAGATAAGCCCGGAGTTCTTGCACAAATTTCAGGCGTTCTTGGCGAACACGGTGTATCTATCGCAAGTTTATATCAAGACGACAGAAACAAAGATAAAAAGGTTTCCATCATAATAACCACACACAGAACGTCCAGCCAGCAGATGGAAGATGCGTTGAACATTATTGACAAATTGCCGATAACAAAATCAAAAACCGTCAAAATCCGCATCGAAGAATAATTGCAGCTTTATCGTGCAGCAATGTCATCCCGCCTCTCGTCGTTAAAAGTCGTGTCATTCCCGAGAGCCTCTGTCGGGAATCTGCCGTTAAAAAGTCTGTCATTCCGTGCGAACGGTAACGTTCAGACACGGAATCTATGTTGAAGTTCATTTACATTTTTTGCCGTTGTCGTTTACCGTTTATTGTACATTATTAAATAAAATGTTTTCATTTTTCACCATACTATTTTCAGTCTTTTTAGCGGAGCTTGGCGATAAAACACAAATCGCCACGCTTCTTTTTGCAACCGATTCCAAACTTTCTCCTTTTGCAGTCTTTTTAGCATCTGCAGGGGCATTGGTTTTATCATCGGCAATAGCGGTACTTGCAGGCAGTCTTGCCAAAACATACCTTCAGCATATTCCTTTAAAACTTATCAGCGGAATAATTTTTATTCTCATAGGCTCTTGGACAATTTATTCATACTATAAATAAAATATAAACATAAAAATAAAACTCCTTACAAATTCCGCAAGGAGTTTTTTTATGTTTATTGTTTATTAAAAAAGTTCTGATTGTTTATCTTCTTGAATGTGTAATTTTTTCGGAACGGGAATACCGAGATGTTTATAAGCAAGTTCGGTAACTACTCTGCCTCTTGGAGTTCTGGCGAGAAAACCGAGCTGTATCAAATATGGCTCGCAAACATCGGAGATAGTATCGGCATCTTCACTGACGGATACTGCCATCGTATCAAGCCCGACCGGACCGCCCGAAAATTTTTCTATTATAGCAGTAAGTAAACGTCTGTCCATTTTATCAAGCCCGATGGAATCTATTTCAAGAGCATCAAGCCCTTCTTTGGCTATCTGCCTGTTAATTATTCCGCCGGTTTTTATTTCGGCAAAATCTCTTACTCTTTTTAATAATCTGTTGACAATTCTCGGCGTGCCTCTGGAACGTTTTGCAATTTCTGCTGCACCGTCATCGTCGGTCTGCACGTTAAGTATCGAAGCCGATCTTTTTACTATCTGTACAAGCTCTTCGGTAGTATAATAATTTAAATGTTCAATTATTCCGAACCTGTCTCTTAACGGGCTGGAAAGCATTCCTGCTCTTGTAGTAGCACCTATCAATGTGAATTTAGGTACGGGAAGCTTTATTGTTTTTGCGGAAGGGCCTTGTCCGATAATAATATCCAACTCAAAATCTTCCATTGCTGGATAAAGAGCTTCTTCAACAAGATGGTTCATTCTGTGAATTTCGTCTATAAAGAAAACATCTCCCTCGGTAAGATTGGTTAATATTGCGGCAAGGTCTCCCACACGTTCAAGCACGGGACCGGAAGTAGTACGCAAGTTTCCGCCCATTTCTTTTGCAATTATATGTGCAAGAGTAGTTTTGCCAAGTCCGGGAGGAGCATAAAACAAGCAATGGTCTAAAGGTTCGTTTCTCTTTTTTGATGCCTCAATAAAAACTTTTAAATTATTTTTTAGTTTTTGCTGACCGATAAACTCGTCAAGATATTTAGGTCTTAACGAATTTTCCAGT
>CAJOJJ010000019.1:0-4982 GCA_905234925.1 uncultured Endomicrobiia bacterium | reverse complement strand
CCGCCTGAATAATTCTCTGTTCCTGCTCGTTTATTGAGTTAATATCGGTTATTTTCTTAAACATTAAAAAATTACTCCGTAATTTTTAGCTGATAAGCTGAAGAGCTGAAAAGTTATTTAGGTTATAAGATTATTAGGTTATCAGGTTATTAGTTTGTTTTATAGTTTATTAGTTTTTTGCTTTTATAACCTTATAAACTCATAATCTTATAACCTGTTGTTTACATTGTACATTGTAAATTATACATTAAAATTTTATAAAATTATCTCATAATTTTATAAAATTTTCAGGGCTTCCGTAATTATTTGTTCCACAGATAATTCTTTTCCGTCTGCCGTTATTTTATTTACAGCTTCTCTTGCATCAATTTCTTTGTATCCCAAAGAAATAAGTGCCGCAACAGCTTCAGCCGAAGATGTTCCGACGGTAATATTGCTCCATTTTGCGGAATCTTTAACGGCGACACCGGCAATTTTATCTTTTAATGCAGCTACCAGTTTTTCCGCAGTCTTTTTGGTAAACCCGAAAATACCGGAAAGCATAGAAACGTCTCTTTTCATTACGGCAGTTTTAAAATCGGCAAAAGATTTTGATATTTTGTCCAAATACTCCATTGCCTTTTTTGCACCGGTTGAAGGAACTTCATCTTTCAATAAAATAAACATATCTCTTTCTTCTCTTGATAAAAAACCGTAATAAGAAATTACTCCGCCGTACATTCCCGCAGATTCCATAATGTAAAGTTTTACAGGTTTTCCGTCGGGGGGAAGTTTATTGAAAGTATCTGTCGTTATGGATACGGAATAACCTATTCCCGCTGTTTCTATAACGACAGTATTTAAAGTTTTGTAAGCTAATATTCCGCTGATATAATCAATCATTTAAAAATTACTCCGTAATTTTTAGCTGATAAGCTGAGACAGCTGAGCAGCTGATAAGTTTTCGGCACTTTTTTAATTATAGATTCCCGACAAACAGACAAACGACAGATCTCTCCGAGCTAAAGCTCGTTCGAGATGACATAAATGTCACTTTCGTGGGTGACGCCGCTACGCGGTTTTCATCGTTCATTATTGTACATTATACATTGTACATTAAAATTGCCTTCGGCAATTTTTATTCTTCCTGTAAAATATCGCCCAAAGTAGGTTTCTCGTCGGTATTGGAGAACTGTTTTATCAATTCTTTTTCCTGAGCCTGTTCCAGTTTTCTTATTGAAGCTTCCAGTTTTCTTTCTTTAATATCGGCTTTAATAATTTTTGCTTCTATTTCTTCGCCCTCTTTCGGTAATTCCTGAGCTTTGTTTTCATAAGACAATTCGTTTTTCTTAATTAATACTTCTATGTTGGGTTCTACCTGCATAAAGAAACCGAAATCCGTAACTCTTGTTACAGTACCTTTAACAACTTTACCGAGTTTATATTTTTTATAAGGATCTTCCGTTAAATGTTTTACGGAAAGAGCTATTTTTTCGTTCTGCGTATTTACGGATAAAACTACAGCCTCTATTTCCTGCCCTTTCTTTACGACTTCGTCGGGATGTTTTACGTTTTTAAACCAAGAAAATTCACTGATATGAATTAAACCTTCAACACCTTCGGAAAGTTCCACAAAAGCACCGAACGGAGTAATATTTTTTACTACACCTTTAATTTTTGTTCCGGGTGCGTAGTGGCGTGCAGCTTCTTCCCAAGGGTTAGGCGTCATTTGTTTTACCGAGAGAGAAATCTTCTTGTTTTCTTTATCGCAGTTGATTATTTTTACTTCTATTTCGTTTCCTGTTTTAACTTCTTTTTTGAATAAATGTTCAGCATCGTTCCAGGCATATTCGCTTACGGGGAGCAGTCCCTCAACGCCTTTTTCCAGTTCCACAAAAGCACCGAACGGCATTACCGAAGTTACAGGTCCTTTTATAATCATTCCGGAAACATATTTTTCGCCTGCACTGTCCCAAGGGTTAACTGCAAGCTGTTTCATACTTAAAGAAATTTTTTCGTTTTCTTTGTCTATTTTGGAAATCTGCACTCTGACAATCTGTCCGACGTGAAGAATATCTTCGACTTTTTTTACTTTATACCAAGCAAGCTCGCCGATATGTAAAAATCCGTCAACTCCGCCTAAATCAACAAATGCTGCCGACGGAATAATCTTCTTTACCGTACCGTCAACAATCTGTCCTTCTGCCAAAGTTTCAAACATTTGGGCTTTCTTTGCGGCTTTTTCGTCTTCAAGAATTTTTCTTCTTGAAAGAGTTATTTTTTTGTCGTATCTGTTAAATTCCGTAATTAAAAACTCATAGCTTTTGCCGATATATTTGTCGGTTTCTTTTACAAAAATTGTATCCAGCTGAGAAATATGTAAAAATGCATTTACGCCGACATTTACCAAGAAACCGCCCTTAACTGCTTTAACAATAGTTCCTTTAACTTTTGTTTTATTTTTAAAATCTTCTTCAAGCTTGTCCCAAGATTCTTTTTCAAGAATTTCTCTGTAAGAAAGCTGAACTACGGAACGACCGGAATTTTTTACAAAAACTTTTACCGTCGCACCGACTTTCAATTCCTGCGGAATTTCGTTGTTGTCAAACTCAGCTTTCGGTATCATACCTTCGGATTTCATTCCGAGATCAACCATAAAACCGTCGTCGGTCTCCGCAACTATTGTTGCATCTACAATCTGCCCGTTTCTTAAAGGCGACTGAATATCGTCACCGAGCAAATCCGCCATTGAGATGTTTTCATCATCTTCAAACTGCACCAAATTATCTAACATTTTTTTACCCCTTTATAGCGACCGCAGATTTTGGACTACAGCTTTGTAATTTCAAAACTTATGTACCTATCCGCTTCGCTGTTTTTTCAGTACACCGCATTTTGAAATTACTTTGCTTCGTTTCAAACTCTGCGGTCTTTGAAATCGCTTTGCGATTTATTGTATTTTTACTTCGTAAAAATTTAATTTAATATAGATTCTCTACCAAAGGCTCTTCGGGAATGACAGCAAGACGACAATTTATAATTAAAATATCTCTTTGCTTCTGTCTTTCCGTCGCTCTCAGCTCCTCAGCTGAGCGGACAAAGTCCGCTGCTCAGCTTTTCAGCTAAAATCGCTTAGCGATTTTTTTACTTCTTCAATAATCCAGTCGGGGGTTGAAGCACCGGCTGTTATTCCTACCGTATTTATATTATTAAACCAACTTTTTTCTATTTCGTCAACATTTTCAATGTGATAAGCTTTCGTTATTGCGGAACATATCTGATAAAGCCTCGTGGTATTTCCGGAATTTTTCCCGCCGATAACTATCATTATATCCACTTCTTTTGCCAGTTTTTCGGCGGCAGACTGTCTGTCGAATGTCGCTCTGCAAATGGTATTAAAAACTTTAACTTTTGATATTTTTGAAATTTCTTCAACTATCTCGTCAAATTTTTTTTGGCTTTGCGTCGTCTGGCTTACCACATAAATTATATCGGTTTTTTTTACATTTTGAATATCTTTTTTATCTTCCACAACAAGACATTTTCCGTTTCCGTAAGAAACTACTGCAGAAACTTCGGGATGTTTTTTTTCTCCGATAATTATTATCTGTTCATTTTTGTCGTCGCTGCTGAGTTCTTTTACAATGTCCTGCACTCTTTTGACGAAAGGACACGTGGCATCAATCACTTCTATATTTTTGTTCTCGGATAATTTGTTATAAATATCCAAAGGTATTCCGTGCGTTCTAAACACAAGCACGCCGCTTGAAACTTTTGAATAATCCTCAACCACTTTAATATTTTTCTGTTCCAATCTTGCAACTTCCTGCGGATTGTGAATCAGCGGGCCGAAAGTGTAAACTTCTTTATTGTTTTTTGCATTTTCTTCGGCAAGTTCAATTGCTCTTTTTACGCCGAAACAGAAGCCGGAACTGGCTGCAACTTTTATTTTCATTTTTTCTTCTTAATAGCGACTGTGAATTTTGGGCTGCAACTTTGTAATTTCAAAACTTATGTACTTTATCGCTACAGCTATACTATTCGTACACTACGTTTTGAAATTACTTCGTTTCGTCTCAAACTTCGCAGTCTTTATATGTAAAAGTATTTCATACTTTTTTATTTAATTATAAAACTGTGCTGTTCCCTGTCCGTCATTGCGAGCCGTAGCTGTCTTTAATTGCCGTTCATTGTTTTTTCGTCGTTTGTTGTACATCGTACATTATACATTGTGCATTGTCTTTCGGTGGCAATCCGGTGTCGTTGTCGTTTAAACTTTTCAGCTTATCACCTTTTCAGCAGCAAAATGTTTTGCATTTTGCTTATTATATTAAATTTTCACCCCTCTGTCCAATGAAAAATTTATGTTATTGACAACAATTGTGTTATAGTGTCCTCTATTATCTCCTTTAAGTTGGCGGTTGAGAACTTTCTGTTTTTTTATCTATAATTATATTATCTTTTCGCGACAAGACGTTGTCGTAAATGTTTTGTATAATATTAATAGAAAAAATATTATTGGAGGAAGAAAATGTCCACAAATGCTTATTGTGTTGTAGAAGTTTTCTACGAAGAAAAAAATATTTGGTTAGCAAAAAGTTTCAAGAACATAAGTAATTGCACAAGAGATTTTATAAGGGAAGGCTCTTTTGATTATTTGTTTGAGGATATATTTACAGGGGAAAATAAAATTCCTGCACCGAATCTTTTTTTTAAAGCAAAATCAGATAAATTAAAAAAAATAATGGAAACTGAAAGTTATTGTTATAATTTTTGTTGTTATAATGGCATTGTATTTAAAGATGTTATAGATATTATAGCAAAGGAATATTATGGTCGAAAAATATATAACAAAATTTTAAAAAGAAATAATTTAGAGTATAAAGCAGAACTTTTTGATAGTATAAAAGATAAAATAAAAGAAGATTCTGATATCAACGATATAAAAGAATTGATTAACAATTCCGAAAAAGAACTAAAAGATTTTTATTGTGGACAAATAG
>CAJOJJ010000018.1 GCA_905234925.1 uncultured Endomicrobiia bacterium | reverse complement strand
TTAATCGAGTAGAGAAAATTAAATAAAGTTTTCTCTATTTAATTTGTCCCTCTCACACCACGCGTACGTACCGTTCGGTATACGGCGGTTCAATTTATACTAAAGTATGTACTTTTTGATAATATTCAAATGGTATCACTAACCCTTTTTGTTTTAATCTATCATTTGATATTGCCACATGTAATACTAATGACATGGAATTATGCCAATAACTTGCTCTACTATATGCTGTTCTTTTTGCCTTATTCTTAGATACTCCAAGTTTTATTAAGCACTTCTCTCTATGTTTACACGTTTTCCACTGTTTCCATATAATGCATCGTATTTTTCTACTTAAGTGTTTACTTATGGAATTCATTATCACTTTCATATCACATATTTTAAAATAATTTATCCATCCACGAATAACTTGATTAAGTTTAATAATTCTTTCATCTAAAGAAACATTCCAACTTCTTTTAGTAAGCTGTTTTAATTTTCTTTCAAACTTTTGAACTGACTTTAAATGTGGTTTTGGTCTCCACGTACCCTTTTTATTATAAAATCCGAAACCTAAATATTTTATTTGATTAGGTTTTGCTATTTTACTTTTCTCGATATTAACTCTTAATCCTAGTTTCTTTTCAATAAACTTTGTTATGTTTTCCATAACTCTATTTGCTGCTTTTTCACTTTTAACTACGATTATGCAATCATCGGCATAGCGGGTGTACCTAAGTCCTCTTTTATCAAGTTCTTTATCTAATTCATTAAGCATGATATTAGATAGTAATGGTGATAAGTTACCTCCTTGTGGCGTTCCTACAGTTGTTGGACTAATTATTCCATCTTCCAATACTCCACTTACTAGATATTTTCTTATTAATGACACTAGTTCTCCATCATGTACAGTTTTCATAATTATTGATATCAACTTATCATGGCATACAGTGTCGAAAAACTTTTGTAAGTCAATATCTACTACCCAAGTATATTCATCGTTAAAGTATTCAAGTAGTTTAATAATAGCCATCTCACATGAACGTTTTGGTCTAAAGCCATAACTTGTTTCACTGAATTGTTGCTCATATATTGGAGATAGCACCTGCACTATTGCTTGCTGGATTACTCTATCTACTACGGTTGGAATACCAAGTCCTCGTTTATCTCCATTTTCTTTTGGAATATAAACTCGTTTTACTGGACTAGGTTTATATTTCCTATTTCTTATTTGTTCTTTTATTTCTTCTTTATGTAGAAATAAAGAATAGCCAAGTTCTTCAACAGTAATACCATCTACACCACTTGTTCCTTTATTCTTATATACTTGTTCATATGCTTTGTATAAATTTTTGTCATCTAAGACTTTTTCTAGTAATTCCATACTTGTTCTTTCCTTTCTAATTTCAACAATAATCACTTCATCTTTCATAAGATTGTTTTCAGAAAATACGTTTCTTACTTTTCTTACTAATACATCCGATATATGATTATCATAATCTTAGTGTACTTAAACACTATAAATTGTTCAGTCCTTCAATATTTGTGAGACTTCCTATCCTGAGAATAGGCTCGTTTCCTATCTACTATGACCTCGGCTGACTTCTCATGATAAACATTTTTCGACCGACTATTCATTTCTTAACCATTGGTGTATTAAACCGCTGGTACTCATTCGTCCATGAGACCTCTCAGGGTAAGACATATAACTTTCCTCGTTTACTCACTTGATTTACTACATAAAATTACGTGTATCTTTAGGACTTTAGTTTGTTTAGTAACCTTATCCATTTATGCAGCCTTATAATAAAAAACTGTGGAACTGCAGTTTAAAAAAACTTACTGCAGAGTGGACTGCACCGTTTGTTCCCAAACCCACACTTAAAGAAATAGAAGAATCTGTATATAAAAAAACAAAAAAAGAATACGGCTATAATACAGTATTCTACTATCCCGAGAAAGGCGGATGCCGGACAGTTGTTGACGGATTTTACAATAAAATCAAAAATAATATTTGTTTAAATACGGAAGTTAAAAAAATAGATTTAAAAAATAAAAGAATTTATGCCGGCGGGAAATATTATTTTTATGACAAAATAATTTCCACTCAGCCGTTAAGAGAGCTTTTACTGCGGACGGATGGACTGCCGAAAGAAATATCTTCGCTTATAAAAAATTTGGAATTTACAACGACAAGATGTATAAATATGGGAGTAAAATATAAAAAAGATATTCCCGAAATATTAAAAAATATCCACTGGCTCTATGTCCCCGAAAAAAAATATCCTTTTTACAGAATAGGTGTATATTCGAATGTTTCCCCCTCATCCGCTCCTAAAAAATGTTTCAGTTTATATATTGAAACAACAGACATAAAAAATACCGAAAATATAATTCCTGTTCTAAAAAAAACAGAAATATTAAGAGAATCCGACGAAATAATAAATTTAAATGTGATAGATATGAAGTATGCCTATGTAATATACAATAAAGAAAGAAAAAAAACTTTAGAGAAAATAAATAAATTTTTGACTGATAATGATATTTATTCGATAGGCAGATACGGCAGCTGGGAATATTCGTTTATGGAAAGAAACATTTGCGAAGCGAAAGAATTTGCCTAGAAATATTAGATGATTAAAATAATATAAATAAGGCAGTATGACAAAAAGAGAAAAATATATGAAAAAAAAATATTTATCTGACGTAAATTCTCTGCAGAGAATTTCTATCACCGGAGCAGGCGGTTTTATCGGACAAAATTTAGTTCGGTATCTGCTTAACACGGGAAAATATAAACTTGTACTGAATTATTTATCCGAAAAAGAAATTCCCGTTTATATAAAAAAATCTCCTTTATGTAAAATTATCGCTGGAAATCTGGCAGATATCCGTATATGCAGGAAATTATTAAAAGATACTGAAATTTTGGTTCATTTGGCACAGTCGGTAAACCCAAAAAAATACGAACAGAGCTTTGATAAATCTTTATTATTCAATGCTGAACCGACATTTAATATTTTTAATCTGTTGATAGAAGCAAAGAATAAAATTCATCTTATTTTTCCGTCCAGCGGAGGAACTTTGTACGGAATAAATAATTCGTCATGCAAAGAAACGGAAAGTCCAAATCCAATATCTCCTTATGCCGTACAGAAATTGATGATGGAAGATTATATTAAATTGATAAACAAATTGAATAAAAACATAACTGCAAATATTTTAAGAATTTCCAATCCTTACGGCACGCTGCTTAATCAGGAAAGAGGGCAAGGTTTTATAGGAATTGCAATAAATAATATTTTACATAACCGTCCAATACAAGTATGGGATGATATAAACAGCATAAGAGATTATATTTACACGGATGATTTATGTGAAGCATTTATAAAATCTTTTAACCATAAAAAAGATGTTGAAATATTTAATATAGGTTCAGGAACAGGAACATCATTAAAACAAATTATATCCGTTTTAGAAAACATTTACGGACAAAAGGTAAAATATAAAATTTTAAAAACAACAAGGCGTTTTTGTGCCAAGAAAAATATTTTAAATATCGATAAAGCAAAAAAAACACTTAAATGGAACCCGAAAGTTTCGTTAATAACAGGCATATCAAAAATTATAAAATGAAAAAAGTTTGTACCATTATTACCAAATTGGAACTTGGAGGAGCGCAGAAAATCGCCCTCTCTCTCTGTAAAAACCTTAATAAAAACCGTTTTGAAACTCTGTTAATTTGCGGATGCGGCGGAATTTTAGACGATGAAGCCCGGCAAAACACTCGGGTTTTATTTGTTAAAGATTTAGTCAGAGAATTAAGACCGGTAAAAGATTTAAAAGCTCTTTTTTCCATATATAAAATATTAAAAAAAGAAAAGCCCGATATTGTCCATACTCATTCGTCAAAAGCAGGAATTTTGGGAAGGCTTGCAGCGAAACTTGCCGGAACAAAATGTATAATTCATGCAATACACGGTTTTGCTTTCAACGATTATCAAAACAAAATAAAAAAATATTTTTATATACTGCTTGAAAAATTCTGTGCAAAACTTTCCGATATTTTAATAGTTGAATGCGAACAAACCAAAATAAAAGGTTTAAAATACAATATCGGCACGGAAAAACAGTATGTGAAAATAAATCTCGGCGTCGAATTAAACGAATTTAAAAATTATTCTCAAGGAAAACTGCTGAGGCAAGAATTATCAATGAAAGAAGATGAAATGTTGGTCTCGACAATCGGTCCGTTTAAACCGCAAAAAAATTTAGCCGATTTTATCAAAATTGCGGATATCGTCATAAGAAAAGACAAAAAAATAAAATTTGCCGTTGCAGGAGACGGAATATTGAGAACTGATTTGGAAAATCTGATAAAAGATTTACATTTGGAAAAATATGTTTATCTGCTCGGGTGGAGACGTGACATACCGAATGTTTTATATTCAAGCGATATATTTTTAATGACTTCCCTTTGGGAAGGAATGCCTGTTGTAAGCATTAATGCATTATATTGTGCAGTACCTATGGTTGCAAATGCCGTAGACGGGCAAATTGATCTGATAAATGACGGAGTTAACGGATATTTGGTAAAACCTTTGGATGTACAAACTGCGGCAGAAAAAATTCTTTTGCTTGCAAAAGATGCAGATTTGCGAAAAAGAATATCAAGTGAAGCAAAAAAAACAATAGATTTTAGATTTTCCACGGAAGAAATGATTAAAAAACACGAAGAGCTGTATGAAAAGCACCAACATTAAAATTTTTCGACTAAAGAGAAAATTTTAAATACGACAGGTGCCAAAATTAAATTGATAAGAATATTCAAAAGTGCCAAATATGATAATTCAAAACCTGAGATATAATGTGCCGTATCCGATAAAGGCATTACAATATAAATAAAATCAATAACTATCTGAGTAACAATCAAACCGACCGCAGTAACTATTATTTGTGTAATAGGCTGACTTTTGTCCAGTTTTTTATTGAAAATGCCCGCTAAATAACCTGCAACAGTAAAACTTAATGCTCTCATACCAAAAATATCTGCCGCTAAAATATCCCAAGTAAGACCGTAGAAAAAACCGGTTAACTGACCTCTCATAGCTCCTTTGTTTAATGCAGTATAGACGATAAATATTAAAATAAAATTCGGATAAAACAACCACAAATTCATGGGAACATATTTCGGCATAACAAACTGCAAAACTATCAGGACAATATAGACGATAATTGATGTAATTAATTTAATCATTTTTCAACACGGCAATTTCATAAATTGACTGTACTTGGGAATACGGTTCAACAATAATCTCCTGATAACGGCCGTAATCATTTTTTATAATATCCGTAATTTCTCCGACTTTTATTCCTCTTTCAAAAACACCGCTTAAAGGACTGGTAATAATTTCTTCTCCGACATTTAAATTCAAATTGTCCGGAATAAAACTTAATTTTAAATTTTGTTCATTAAATCCGTCGCTTATACAATCCACATTGCTGTTTTTAATTTGAACAGGTATTGAAACCAAAGAATTTGTAATAAGAGCAACTTTTGATGTATTTTGATAAACCTCGAAAATACGTCCGAATACACAGATATCACCGTTTGTAAGAATTGCTATTACCGGAGCATCTTTAGTTATTCCGTCGGAAATACCTTTATTTATTATAACCCACTGATACCATTGGGAAGGTTCTCTTATAATAATGTTAGCAAAAACAGACTCGAAATTTTTATCTTCTTTTATTTTCAACAATTGTTTAAGCCTTATATTGTCGTCTAAAACCAATTGATAGTCCGAAAGTTTTTTATTTAATTCAAAAATTTCATTTCTCAAATCTGCATTTTCTCTGCTTATTCTTACAATGTTATAAACTTTTTTTATAAAACCGCCTGTCTTAGTAAATGTTTCGGAAGATATTTGAAGGCCCGGCATTAATATGTAATAAGCAAGCTGCTTTATGGTCTGTACCGCAGGCGTAAGTCTTAAGGCAATAAAAAAAACGGACAAAAGTACTAACACAAAAAGAACTTTATTAGTATTTTTGTTCGTTTGTTTTTCGATAGTTTCAGACATGACTACATTCTTTGGGCTTTTTTAACATTATCAAGCTCTTCCAAATAAATGCCTGTTCCCCTAACGACGCATGTCAAAGGATCATCAGCTATATTTACCGGAAGATCAGTTTCCTGCTTTAGTAAATCTTCCAATCCTCTCAACAATGCTCCTCCGCCGGCAAGAACAATACCTCTGTCCACCAAATCCGCAGCAAGCTCTGCAGGAGTTTCTTCCAAAGTATTTTTAATAACTTCAACTATGGATTTAACAGGTTCGGAAAGAGCCGAACGAATCTCTTCAGATGTTACAAGAATTGTTTTCGGCAGTCCCGTAACTTGATCTCTTCCTTTTACTTCCATACTGAGTTCTTCAGCCATCGGATATACCGAACCTATTTTTATCTTTACAACTTCCGCTGTATTTTCACCGATAAGCAAATTATATTTTCTTCTGAAATACTGAACTATAGCCTCGTCAAGTTTATCTCCTGCAATATCTATGGCTTTAGATACAACCATTCCGCCCAAAGATATAACGGCAACATCGGTAGTTCCTCCTCCGATATCGACAATCATATTTCCTTCAGGTTCCTGAATGGGAATACCTGCACCGATTGCGGCAGCCATAGGCTCTTCTATGATATGGACTTCTCTTGCACCTGCAGCTTCGGCCGATTCTCTGACGGCACGTCTTTCAACTTCCGTTATTCCCGACGGTACACCGATGACAATTCTTGGATGAAGAAGTCTTCTTGATTTATTAACTTTTTGAATAAAATGCCTTATCATTTTTTCCGTTGCCGCAAAATCCGCAATAACTCCGTCTCTGAGAGGTCTAACGGCAATAATATTGGCCGGAGTTTTACCTAACATTTTTTTTGCTTCCTCGCCTATAGCCAAAACATTTTTAGTTTCTTTGTCCATAGCCACGACGGAAGGCTCTCTTAAAACTATTCCCTGCCCTTTTACATAAACCAAAACTGCCGCAGTTCCTAAATCTATTCCCAAATCATTTGAAAACAACTTAAAAAGAAAATTAAACATTTTACTCTCTCTATTATTTTTTTTACAGCTTAAACCATGCCAAGAATTATACTAAATTATATAAAAAATGTGAAATATTTTTTAGCCGTATACTTAGCTTGGCACGGAATAAAGAAAAACAAACTTCGTTACGGTTATCTTTTCATTACTTTAGCAATCTTGTCCAAGAACATCTTATTTTCAGCTCTTGTACCGACGGTAACTCTCACATAATCAGGCAAATCATATTCATCCATAGCTCTTATGATTACACCTTCTTTGAGCATTTTATTAAATACATCTTTACCTTTAAACGGAGAAACTTTCATTAAGAAAAAGTTTGTAACCGTATCTACATATTCTATTCCCATCTTTTTTAAAGCATCAAAAATATACTTTACTTCAACTCTGTTATGTTTCAAACTTCTTGCGACCTGATTTTTATCGGCAAGGCTGGCTATCGCTCCTGCCTGTGCAAATTTGTTTAAATTAAACGGAGGACGGACTCTTTCAATGTAGTCAATTACGGTAGGACTGGATAATCCGTAACCGACCCTTGCACCTGCCATTGCATAAATTTTTGAGAATGTTCTCAAAACTATAAGATTAGGATACTTTTTAAGAAGCTTTATGGTGTCGGGCAAATCTTTTTTATAGGAAGCGTATTCATGGTATGCTTCATCTGAAATTACCAAAGGTTTCATTCCGTATTTATTCGTCGGAAGCGCTTTTAAAAAAGCTTCAAATTCTTTTTGATTATTGTATGTTCCCGTCGGATTGTTCGGATTTGTGACAAAAACGGCTTTTGTATTTTTCGTGCAGGCTTTTGCCATCGCTTTTAAATCGTGAACAAAACCGTCTTTCATGGGAACAATTTTACTCTTGGCATCCATTATTTTAACGGCCATCTGATATCTGGTAAAAGCATATTTTGAAATAACAATTTCATCTTCTTTATTGAAGAAAACTCTTGCAATAATTTCAATAAGTTCGTCTGAACCGCAGCCGACAATAACATTATTAAGTTTCATTTTATAATATTTTGCGATTGCATTTTTTAATTCAGTTGAATTAAAATCCGGATAAAAATAAACTTTATCGGCAATATCTTTCATGGCTTTAACAGCTTTTTTCGACGGACCGAGAGGATTTTCGTTGGAAGCAATTTTTATGATATGTTTCAATCCCAATTCTCTTTTCAATGTTTCAACAGGTTTTCCCGCAACATAGGGTTGGAACGACTTACAAACAGATCTTGCTAATTTTCCTGCATCAAATTTCATTTTTATTCTCCTTTAGGATAAGATCCCAATACTTTTAAAAATATACAATTTTCTTTTATTTTTTCTATTGTATTTATAACTTTCTTGTCTTCAATATGTCCGTCAAAATCCACAAAGAAAATATACTGCCAAACTTTTTTCTTGGTAGGTCTGGATTCAATCTTGGTTAAATTAATTTTACTTTTACTGAATTGAGAAAGTATATTGTATAATGCGCCGACTTTATCTTTTATTGTGAGAATAATGCTTGTTTTATCTTTTCCTGTTCTTCCGGACGAAGAATTTCCCAAAACAAAAAATCTTGTCCAATTATCTCTGCTGTCTTCGATGGATTTTGCAATAATATTCAAATCATAAAGATTTGCGGCAGACTCCGAAGAAATTGCCGCCGATTTATTATTTTTTGTCGCAAGCCGTGCCGCATGTGCCGTAGAATTTACGGGTATAAGTTCGGCATCGGGAACATTCTTATGAAGCCACATACTGCATTGAGCGAGTGCCTGAGGATGAGAGTAAACAACTTTAATATTTTCAAATTTTGTTTTCGACAAAAGACAATGAGATACTCTTAAAACTATTTCGTTGACTACTTTCAAATTTGTATCTACAAGTTCGTCAAGAGTCGTGTTAACTGAACCTTCGTTGGAGTTTTCTATCGGAACCACGGCAAAATCAACTCTTTGTTTTTCTGCCTCTTCAATAACATCAGAAATTCTTCTTATCGGAACAAAATCCACATTTGAACCGAAAAGTTTTACCCCTGCCTGATAACTGAATGTCGCCTGAGGACCAAGATACGAAACTTTTAATCTTGATTCCAAACCCCTGCAAGTACTGATAATCTCTTTGTAAATTGAGGCAATATTTTGCTTCGTTAAAGGACCTTTATTGCTTTTTATAAGCTTATTTATTACCTCCGTTTCTCTGGACGGCACATAAACGGAATCAGCACTTTGTTTTATTTTACCTATTTTTATGGCAAATTTCGCTCTTACATTGAGAAGCTCTAAAATTTTTTCGTCTATATAATCTATATTTTTACGACAATCAATAAGTTTATCGGTCATTATTCTACCTCTTAAAAACCACAAGCCATTTTTTAGTTTACCGGATTACACCTTATTGTTTATTTTTTAATCCAAAAAAAATAAACAAAAACACTCCAACACATACACAGGAATCTGCAACATTAAAAGACGGCCATCTGTAAACTTCTTTATAACCCGCATCTATAAAATCTACTACAGCACCTCTAAATACTCTGTCAATCAAATTTCCGATACCGCCTGACAGTATCAGCAACAAACAATGTATTTGTAATTTGGAAAGCCTGTTTTTATTCTTAAAAATAAAAAATATCAAATATATAACTATTGCAGATATAAGAAATATAAAAATCAAATTATTATTTTGAAACATACTGAAAGCAGTTCCCGTATTGGACACATTTACAATACTAAAATAATCATTGATTTTTATAAAAGACCGGTAGGGAATATTTTTTATAACCAAGAATTTCGTTATTTGATCTAAAAATATATAAATAACAGGCAGGATAAAATATAAATATTTCTTCATTTCTTAAACGCTGCCAACGGGATTTGAACCCGTGATCTCCGCCTTGAGAGGGCGATGTCCTGGACCGCTAGACGATGGCAGCAAAACTACAATTTATAATTTATAACTAAAAAACAATTTACAATTGAACGACAACCGTAAAACTATCTTTAGATTATATAAAAATTTTTTTACTTAAGCAAATTTTTTAATAATAAATTTTATAAAAATTTAATTAAAAAGAAATAATATTAATTATTAAACGAAGAAAAAAATAAACCTAATTCAAACAATAAATAAGTCGGAAGAAATAAAAGTAATTGTGATACGACGTCGGGCGGAGTAAGAAGCGCCGCTACGAGAAGAATTGTTATAATAATATAAGGTCTTTTATCTTTTAATGTTTCCGGCGAAACTATTCCGAATTTAACAAAAAAATATACCGCTATGGGAAACTGAAACATCAAACCGAAAGCAAGTATCAGCCATCCCGATAAGCCTAAAAAATTACTGATACCGAGTATAGGTTTAATCTGTTCCGTCGAGAAACTCATTGAAAATTTTATAATCAAAGGCAAAACAAAAACTACACATATTACAGCCCCTACCAAAAAAAGAAAGCCGGAACAAAATACGGCGGTCTTTAAAAATTTCTTTTCTTTTTCGTATAGTGCCGGTAATAAAAAGTTCCATATTTTATAAATTATAAACGGAAACCCGACTATAAATGCTATAACGAAACCTATTTTTAAATTAACAAGAAACACTTCCATCGGTGAGAAAAAATTAAGTGTGAGTTCTTTACTTTGAAAACACCATTTAATCAGAAAAGACGTGCAGTAAGGTGCTGCAAGATAGCCTAAGGGAAATAATACTATCAGGCAAATAATGATACCGAGAAGAGTTTTTCTCAACTCCGATAAATGATAAGTTAATTTTTCCTGTTCTGCTTCCTGCATTACTTGTCTTCCGTTTTTCCTTCTGCATTTGCTTCTACTTCAACGGCTTGAGATTTGTTTTCAATTTCGGCTTTCTGTTCGCCGGCATTGATAATTTCTTCCGATTCTTTCTTAATCATTTCTTTTGCTTTCTTATACTCGTAGGAAGCTCTTGCAATTGATTTTACAAGTTCGGGGATTCTCTTTGCTCCGAACAGTAAAAGAATTGCGATGATGATTAACAGAATTTCCGTAAAACCTAATGACATGAAAACCTCCTTATTTTATAACGACCGCACATTTTGGACTACGCCATTGCATTTGGCTCCCTTATGTGCTCATCGCTCCGCTATACTTCCTGCACACCGCACTCGCCAAATGCTTCGGCTCATCTCAAACTTTGCGGTCTTGGAAATCGCTTCGCGATTTGTTGTATTTTTGCTTCGCAAAAATTTATTTTAACATAGATTCCCGATTAAGACATTCGGGAATGACACAGCTATGCGGTTTTTGTTTGTTGTACGATGCCGACTATTTCTATCGCTTTATGCGGGCAGGCAACTTGACATACACCGCAGCCTATACAAACGGCAGCATTATAAACCAACGTCCTTTTTCCGTCTTCAGACTCCTCTATACTTAATGCTTTTTTAGGACATTTAAAAGCACATATTCCGCAAGCTATACACATATCTCTGTCTATCTTAGCCAAACCTATTCTTGTATTCTGTTTTTCTTCCAAAGATATTTTCTTTATTGCTCCGGTAGGGCATACCCTGCTGCATTCATTGCAATCATATTTACAATAATTTTTTGAATAGTCCATATAAATGTTTGCGTGAGAAAAATCTCTGGGATGTATAACTTTGTTTGGGCATACCGCTACACACAACTGACAGCTTGTACATTTGGAAGACAATCTGTTATAATCTCCTGCTCCCGGAGGAAGAATGGCACGAATGGTATCTTTAAGAAACTTTTTTCCCCTTGCAATTGCACTGCCGACACCTGCTGCAATTCCGCCTAACACCAAAACGGAACCAAAAATAAAATTTCTTCTGCTCGTACTGAAAGACTGAACATTATTTTTGTTTTTATAAATACCGTAAGTTATTGCCTGTTTAGGGCAAACGGAAACACATTTTAAACATCTTATACAAAGTTCATTGTCTATCTTTTTGTCTTTTAAATTTATGCTTCCTGCAGGGCAATTTCTAAAGCATGCTCCGCAAGTTATACACTTATCGGTAAACCGTAACCTGAAAATACCGTACTTTGCCGTAAGCCCCAACAATGTTCCTACGGGACAGATTGCCGTACAGAAAAATCTTCTTTTAAACAAAACTAAAAATATTAATATTATGAAAGGAATTAATGATATTGCAATTGTTAATGCCGTAAACTGATAGTTATCGGCTTTTGTTATAAGGTTATAAAGCGGTGAAAAAATACTTGATGCTATAAGACCGAAATTCGTGTAAGGATCAAGAATTTTAAAGCCGACTGCCCAACCTGCAAATAATGCACCGAAAACTATTGCGGCAATGGTGTATCTGGTTTTGTAAAAATTTTTATAATTTTTACTTTTTTTAAGAGAGAAAAAATTTATAAAATTCTGTAATATTCCCAAAGGACAAAATACGGAACAATAAAATCTGCCGAAAAGAAACGTTAAAATCAGAATCAACAAAACCGATATTAAAACGGTAATCGAAAAAGATGCTGCCAAGCTTGCAATTCCCGCACCAAGCTGAACGGCAAAGAACGTTGCAAAGAAGCTGAATGCTGCGGTAAAAGCCAAAAAGGAACAGATTAAAACAACTGCAGAAACCGCCAGCCTTACGTAATAAATTATTTTTTGTTTTGACATCATTTCTCCCCAAAAAAATGTACTTTACACTATAGATTCCCGACCAACGGCTCTTCGGGAATGACAGACGAAACAGCAACTACGAGATCCCGCATCAAGTGCGGGATGACAGACAAACAATAACGACACCGGATTGCCACGCTCGACGAAGTCTCGCTCGCAATGACGAACTGTTTTCGTTCTTGCCGTTTAGTCTTTCGTCATTTGTTGTACATTGTACATTATACATTGTACATTATTATTTCAAGCTTGCGTAAGTTTTTGCAACTTCTTTCATTAAGTTAGGAATATCAAGCTTCTGAGGACACTTGTTTTTACAAATTCCGCAACTGATACAATCTTGTGCTCTGTTACCTGCTTTAACCGCTTCATAAGCGGCAATGAAACTTGATTTTTTTCCGTCGGCTTTATATTGATTATATATATTAAAAGTTTTAGGAATATCTATTCCTATAGGACATCCTGTGCAGTATTGGCAGTATGTACATGTTATTGCACCTGAAGACTTATAAACAGCAATTGCATTTGAAAGGACTTTTTGTTCTTTTTCCGTCAACGGTTTGAAATTTGTAAAAGTTTTAACGTTGTCGGTCATATGTTCCATCTCGGTCATACCGCTCAAAACTACAAAAACGTTTTCAAGAGAAGCAACATACCTTAACGACCATGACGATGGAGAAACATCAGGATTTTCTTTCTTTAACAAATCAACAGCAGCCTGATTAAGCGTAGAGAGCTGACCGCCTTTTAACGGATTCATTACTACTACCGGAAGACCGGCTTTTGTTGCTATTTCATACTGTTTCTTTGCGTTAACTCCGTACCAGCCCGTACTGTCGGTTTTTTCCCAGTCGATAAGATTAATAGGTAGCTGAACAAAATCCCATTTGTAAGTTTTTATCACTTCTTCCAAAAGTTCCGGCGTATCATGTATGGAGAAACCTAAATATTTTATTTTCCCCTCTTTTTTCTTCTCTAAAAGCTGCTCGTAAACATTGCATTTTTTCAACGTCTGCCATTCGTTTTTATTTATATTATGCGCAAGATAAAAATCAAAATAATCGGTTTGGCATTTTTTTAACTGTTCTTCAAAAACTTTTAAAACATGGTCTTTTCCGCCGAGTATTCTTAAAGGCATTTTATCTGCAAGATAAAAACTGTTTCTCGGATATTTTTTTAATACTTTACCTGCCGCAAGTTCGGACTTTCCTCCGTGATAAAACCAAGCGGTATCGTAATAATTTATACCGTGTACCATTGCATAATCTACCATTTCCTGCACTTTTGCAATGTCAGGTTCGCCGTTTTTTTGAGGCAGCCTCATAAGCCCGAAACCGATAGCCGAAATATTAAGATTTCTATATTTTTTTGTTGAAACTTTTTCTATAACTTTTTTTGCTTCCGCTGCAATAACTTTGGTAGCTTTTAACAAAAATGCGCCTACCGCAGTAAACAATGCCGACTTCAAAAACTGCCTTCTGTTCATTTCTCCTCCTGACAATTATAAATTATAAATTTAAGATTTTTTCTCAGAAAAAATTTTATACGCTTCTTTCGGGCTGTCGATATCTTTTACTTTCTGTTCCATCGGACACAAACCGTTTTTCTTAATATTTAAAATGTAATCAACAACTTTATTATATGAATATTTAATTTTATGTTTTTCAAAAACGGTTATTGCATCTTTGGCAATAATATCCGTATGCACCTGTTTAACTTTTCCGTAAACCATAAGAAGTGCTGCCGCTTTACCGATAACTTTATCTACAACTATTGCTTTTTTAAGACCTTTCTTCTCTATCTGTATAAGAAGAGGTTGTATTCCGTGCTCGTCCTGAAAAGAAATATTGCCTTTTTTGTAAACAAGCAGGCTGTGATTGCCAAGCTGTTTTGATAATTCTTCAATATTTACTTCACTGCTTTTTGCGAAGGCATTACCGCAAAGAAACAAGAAACATAATGACACTATACTGCAAACTGTTTTTTTCATTTTTTCCTCCAAAGACGATATTTTATAATTAAAAAAGATACTTTACACTATAGATTCCCGACCAACGGCTCTTCGGGAATGATAGACGAACGGCAACGACACCGGATTGCCACGTCGCAAACTGCGTTTGCTCCTCGCAATGACGACATTGCCTTTGTAGTTTTCTTATCTTATAAAGCTTGTGACGGCTTTTTGTTCCGGTTCGGGATGACCATTTTGTTTTATCATATTCAGCATCCATACCATATTTTTGCCTATTATTCTCATCACATGCAAACCTTCCAAATCCTTTTCGACATCTTCCGCTTTTGAACCGTGAACCATATTCCAATATTGAGACGATACAACCGGCATATTGTTTATGGTAAAATATTTATTTATTACATCTACGGACGCCGTTGTTCCTGCTCTTCTTGCGGAGACTACCGCAGCACCGGGCTTATAGGCAAAGTTTTTTCCGCCTGCATAAAATGCTCTGTCAAGCACGGATAACAATCTTCCGCTCGGATGAGCAAAATATACCGGCGAGCCGAAAATAAAACCGTCGGAAGTTTTTGCTTTTTCTATAATTTCATTTATAATATCATCGTTAAAAACACATTTGTTGGTGCCGTTTTTTCTGCAGGCGGCACAACCGACACAATCTCTGATAGGGTTAGCACCAAGCTGAATAATTTCGGTTTCGATATTATTTTCTTTTAAAACTTTTTCTATTTCGGTTAATGCTCTGAACGTACAACCGTTGTTATGACTGCTTCCGTTAATCATCAATACTTTCATTTTTCCTCTTTCCTCCAATCTTCTAATCTCCTAACTTATTCAGCCAGTTAATAATTTTATTCTTTACGGCAGCATTATATTTTTCATCCAAATTATTAAAACTTTCACCCTGCAGAATGTTTGCATTTTTAGCTTTATTTTTAAAATCTTCGAAGTATGTACCGTAATTGCTGCCTTGTGTGGAGAAAGGAACTACTTTTTTATTTTTAAAATCAAACTCTTTTAAAAATTCCAATACCGGTGTTGCCGCCGTGTACCACCAAACAGGCGAACCTACGAATATAACATCATATTTATCAATATTCGGAAAATCTTGAACTATTGCAGGATATTCTTCGGAAGAAATCTGTTTTTTGGAAGTTAAATATAAAGAAGCATTATTTTTTATTTCTTCCTGAGGCTTTATCTCGTAAATATCGCCGTTTGTAAACAGCTGTATATCAAGAGCAATATCTTTAGTTCTGCCTGACAGCGAATAATAAATGACAAGAACTTTACCTAAATTTGCCGTGAGTTTTACGCCGCTTTCATATTTTGACATTTCCGCTTTATTTTTAGCGGAAACTTTGTATAAGTGAATAAGTGTCGCTGCTGCAGAAATTACTGCAATTATCAATACTGCATACAAAACATATTTCATATTTTACTCCTTTTTATAATTAACAGCGAGACGGCAACTACGAGATCCGGCATCGAGTGCGGGATGACAGACGAGTTTGCTTCTTAAAAATTTTATTAACTTTTTAAGCCCAGCACATCTCTCATATCGTAAAGTCCTGCCGGCTTATCC
>CAJOJJ010000017.1 GCA_905234925.1 uncultured Endomicrobiia bacterium | reverse complement strand
ATTTCTCCTTTTGTTATTTTTAGCTGATAAGTTGAGAACGAAAAACTTCGTTTTTCTTAGCTGATAGGCTGATAAGTTTTCGGTATTTATTTTTAACAGGAAATTTTGCAAAGCAAAATTTTACCTTAAACTTCTCAGCTTATCACCTTCTCAGCTCCTCAGCTATCTTTTTCTTTGGATTTTTCGAAAGGAGAGGGCTTTTGGCAGAAAGGTCAAACACATATTGAACTAAAAATAAAAAGGCTGTGTACGCAGTTCACACCCGACATACACAGCCGCTGCCTTTCGCCCGTAAAAGGGCGAAAGATAAAACTATAAGAATAAATCAACATAGCCTTTGATTTATTTTTATAAATATTCAGCAAACTGTTTTTGGAGTGTGAACTGCTTTTACATTTCTGCAAAAGCGGTCTCCTACCTCTCGTAGAAGATCCAAAAACATTTGATATTAAGTTATTTAAAAACTACAATTGCTTAAAATAATATAACACAAAATAAATTTAAAATCAAGAAGAAAAGGAACGGCATTTTATAATTCATATTTTATAATTAACGGTAAAAACTAAAAATGTAAATGAACTTCAACATAGATTCCGTGTCTGTCTGCGTTGCAGACGCACGAAATGACAGACTTTTTAACGGCAGATTTCCGACAGGAACTTTAAGAACAAGCTTTTTGGTATTTCCGTTTTGTATTGTATATTATACATTGTACATCAGAAAAAATCGAAAGATTTGTCGGTAAGACGAAGTATTTGGCGACCGCAGTTGTGCTGTAGTGTAAGCGTAGCGAACGGCACATAAGGGAACCCAATACAAAGTCGTAACCAAAAGCTTTAGATTTTTTTGCTGTAACTGTAGCTTACTTTCTTAATAGGTTACCTATAAACTTACTTATTCCTATAACCGTATAAATAATGAAACCTAAAATGAAAAGTCTGCCCCAAGCACCTGCACTGATACCCGCAGTTGCAAAGAAAGTATTGATAGGCGGAACATATAAGAAAATAGACTGCGTAGCAAACATTATGAATACACCAAGCCAAATATACGGATTAGACCATAAACCTAACTGAAACATTGATTTAGTCATTGAACGGCAGTTAAATAAGTACATACTTTGACATACGATAAACACTGAAACGGCAACACCTCTTGCCTGTGCCAATGTAGAACCATGTGCAATTTCGTAATCAAACAATACGAATACTCCGCTGACGATAATGATAGGTATTATTATGTTTCTGTAAATAAATATTCCGTCCATAATTTTCATTTTCGGGCTGATGGGAGGACGTTCCATAATACCCTCTTCTTTCGGTTCAAAAGCAAGCATCATTCCCAAGAACAATGCCGTTGACATATTAATCCAAAGAATTTGTGCCGGAGTAATGGGAAGCTCCGCTCTGTTTAAAAATATCGCCGTCATCATTGCCAAACCTTGCGCCATATTGGTAGGCAGCGTCCAAATAATAAACTTTCTTATATTGTCAAAAACTCCTCGTCCTTCTTCAACCGCAGAAACTATGGAAGCAAAATTATCATCGGTTAAAACCATATCGGCGGACTCTTTTGCAACTTCCGTTCCCGTAATACCCATAGCGACGCCGATATTAGCCTGTTTAAGTGCGGGAGCATCATTTACACCGTCGCCCGTCATAGCCACGATATTTGTTCTTGCCTGTAAAGCTTTTACCAATCTTAATTTTTGTTCCGGTGTAACTCTGGCAAATACGGAATAATTTTCCGCTATATCTTTCAATTGTTCGTCGTCGTATTTTTCAAGTTCGGCACCCGTAACTGCGGTATAGTTGGCATTTTCGCCCTTAACTATTCCTATAGCTTTTGCAATTGCCGATGCGGTAAGTGCATGGTCGCCGGTAATCATTTTAATTTTTATTCCTGCAGTGTGGCATTTCTTAACAGCCTCTATAACTTCAGGTCTTGCGGGATCTATCATAGCCTGAAGACCTACAAACGTTAAACCGGTTGCAATATCGGAATGGTTTATTTGCTTATTATTTACATCCGTTTTAATATATGCAAAACAAAGAACCCTTAAACCTCTTTTTGCCATATCATCGGCAATTCTTAAAACTTCATCCTTATTAAAGAAAATTTCGTTTCCTTTTTCGTCAAGCATATAAGAACACATATTTACAAGTTTCTCTACGGCACCTTTTACAAAAGCTATATTTTTATCGCCGTATTTATGAAGTGTTGCCATATACTGATACTGAGATTCAAACGGTATCGCATCAAGCCTTTCATATTTCTGTTCCGTATCATCTTCAATTTTTGCTTTTGCTGCAGAAACTATCAATGCACCCTCGGTCGGGTCGCCCTGCACATCGTTTCTTCCGTCGATATTTATTATTTTTGCATCATTACATAAATAGCCTGCTTTTAAACATATGTTTAAAGCTTTGGAATAATTCATATCGGCATATTCTTCGGCATTTTTTACTTTTATTTGTCCATCGAAAGAATATCCTGTTCCCAAAACATCAAAAACTTTTCCGCCGGAATAAATTTCCGTAACGGTCATTTGGTTTTCCGTTAAAGTTCCAGTTTTATCGGAACATATTACCGTCGTACTTCCCAGAGTTTCTACCGCAGGAAGTTTTCTGATAATGGCTTTTCTTTTTGCCATTCTGGAAACACCTATTGCAAGCGTTATCGTCATTGCTGCAGGAAGCCCCTCGGGAATTGCAGCCACAGCCAAACCTATAGCAGCCAAGAACATCAATACCCAGTCTTGCCCATGGTACATACCGACGGCAAAAGTAACTACAGCCATAGACATAATCAGCCAAATTAAAAATACGCTGAATTTTGCCATTCTCTGCGTAAGAGGTGTATCAAGCACATCTGCTGCCGAAATCAACTGCGAAATTTTACCGACTTCGGTATTATCGCCCGTTGCAATAACTACACCTTTTCCGCTGCCGTAAGTAACAAGCGTTGATGCATATAACATATTTTTTCTGTCGGCAAGAACGGTAGAAGCAGGAAGAATATTAACTTTTTTCTCTACGGGAACAGACTCTCCGGTAAGGGCAGATTCATTTATCTGAAGTTCTCTTGAAGAAACCAACCTTACATCCGCAGCCACTTTGTCGCCCGAAACGAAAAACAAAATATCGCCGGGAACAACTTCCGACGAGTCTATATGCATTCTTTTCCCGTCTCTGATAACTACTGCCTGTGTAGTCATGGACTTTGCAAGAGCTTCCAAAGATTTTAATGCTTTTGATTCCTGTATAAAACCGACTATGGCATTAACCAAAACTACACCGAATATAACGCTGCAATCCGGATACTGTTTTAAAAATAAAGTAATAAAGCCCGACACTATCAGCACATATAAAAGGCTGTTATGAAATTGAAGAAAGAACCTCTTGACAGGTCCGTCGCCTTTCTTCTGTGTTAAAATATTTTTGCCGTATTTCTGCTGTCTGTCAGCAATATCGGCTTCCTTTAAACCGTGTTCACCGTCGGTTTCGAAATGTTTCAGTACGTTGTTTGCTTCAATGCTGTGCCACAATGTTTGGACATTATTGTTTTGATTTTCCATTTTATCCTCTTGAAAAATTACTATATAATTTTTAGCTGATAAGCTGAGAGCTGAGCAGCTGATAAGTTTAAAATTTAATTAGAAACTAGCAACGAGCAATTAGCAATTTCGGTATTTTTAAGTATTTTAGATTTTTTGCTTTGCAAAAAATGCTCATTAACTCGTTCGAAGAACTCATAAATTTCTAATTGCTAATTATCTTTTCGTCGTTTATTGTATATTACTTTGTAACAACAAAAATTGCCTGTTGGGCAAATAAGTTCGGCATAAAATAGCAGTATCTGCTGTTAGTTATAAAATATTTTTCTACTACTTTGTACCCTTTTTCTTTACAGAAAATTTCAAAATCTTTTATACTTAAACATCTTATATTAGGCGTATCGTTCCACCCGTAAGGCAAAGCTTTCGTTACAGGCGCTCTTCCGCCGAAAAACAGTTTACTCCTTACCGTTATATGTGCAAAGTTCGGAAACGCAACTATAACTTTCCTGCCGATTCTTAAACATTCTTTTAAAACTTCATCGGTTCTTGTAACCTGCTGTAAGCTTTGGCTGAGTATTACAAAATCGAAAGTATCATCTTTATAAAAATCCAATGCTCCGTCAATATCGGAATGCATTACGCAAAGACCTTTTTCCACACATTTATATATTGCATCTTCCGAAATTTCCACGCCCTGCGTGTTTGCCTGTTTTTTTTGTTCCAACATATACATTAAATCGCCGTTACCGCAGCCCAAATCCAAAACTTTAGCCCTTTTGGTAACGATGTCATTAATTTTTATATGAGATAACAAAATGTTTTTATTTTTCACCGTCAAAAACCTCAACATATAACTTATTTAAAAAATTTTTTATCAAATTGGTTTCGTCTTTTACTTCAAGAAGAAAAGCATCATGACCGTAAGTGGAATGTATGTTGCAATAGGTAACTTCCTGATTTTTCATTTTCAAAAATTTTACTATATTTTCCGACTGATACGGCGGATACAGCCAATCGGACTCAAAAGATATGACGAGAAATTTGATGTCTATATTTTTATCTTCCGGCAAAAACTCATCTTTTTGAACATCAAAATAGTCAATGGCTTTTGACAGATATAAATAACTGTTGGCATCAAACCTTTTAACGAAAGAGCTTCCTCTGTACCTTAAATATTGTTCCACTTCAAAATCAGCGTTAAAATTAAAGCTGGCATTTTTCTCTTTATCTTCATCGATAGGGAATTTTTTCTGCATGGAATAATCACTCATATACGTAATATGCCCGAGCATTCTTGCGACAGCCAAACCTCGTTCCGGTTCGTCGCCGCCGTAATAGTGTCCGTTAGACCATCTTACGTCCGACATTATCGCCTGCCTGCCGACTTCATTAAATGCTATCTGCTGAGGCGTGGATTTTAAAGTTATGGCAATAGGTATTGCGGAATAAATAAGGTCGGGGTAATCCATAGCCCACTGAAGAACCTGCATGCCGCCCATTGAACCTCCGGCAACACAGAAAAGCTTGGTTATTCCTAAAAAATTTACCAATTTCTTTTGAACTTTAACCATATCTGACACGGTAACAGTCGGGAAATCCGTTCCGTAAGAAACTCCCGTATCGGGATTAACCGATTCCGGACCTGTCGTTCCCGCACAACCGCCCAAAACATTGGAACAGATAACAAAATATTTATCCGTATCAAATGCTTTTCCCGAGCCTACCATAGAGTTCCACCAGCCTGGTTTTTCATCTCCCTCGTGATAAGCTGCACAATGTGCATCGCCGGTAAAAGCATGTGTTATCAAAACGGCATTATTTTTTGCTTCGTTCAGCGTTCCGTATGTTTCATAAGCTACGGTAACTTTAGGAAGAATTTTGCCGCTTTTCATAACAAAATTTTCAAAAGTGTAATATTTAGTTTCAACTGTTTCTTTAATCTTTGACACTGATTAACCTCTTAACCTCAATTATCAAAATTAGTTATATATTATAGTATTTTAAGAACAAATTGCAAAGCTTTATTAATGTATAATGTATAATAAAAAATCGCAAAGCGAAAAATATAAAATATTTGTAGTTTTTCCGAAATTGATAATTTATAATTGCTAATTATTAAAACTTTGATTACAAAGTTTTAACATAAGCGTCTTCAGGATACAGACGCTTTAAAATTGCAACAACAGTATCATATTTTTCTTTATTGCCCTTTTTGCCGTATATGACAGCTAAACTTTTTAATGCTTCAATGTTATTCTTGTCATATTTTAATGCTTCCAAAAATATTTTTTCACTGTCGTCAATTTTGCCTAATCTGTATTCCAAAGAAGCAAGCTTCATGCAGGTTTCGGCATATTCGTTCAATCTTCTTTCTTTCCAATTTTCCACATAAAAATTGTGAGGAGATTTTTTAAGCGAATTAGGGAAATTTATATGCTGCAAATATTCCTGCTCGGCAAGAGCATAATTACCGGAATCTATATACAATGCAGCCAAATTATAATAAACCTGCGGGAAAACAGGATCTATCATTTTATACCGATTATAACAATCTACAGCTTTTCTGAGACAAACTTCTCTCGCTTTCTCGGCTTTGCGAAGCTCCTCTTCGTTATTTTCTTCATAATATTTCTGCACTTGATTATTAAAATGTGAAACGAGCTTTGAATAAACCACCCCGGCAAGAAACTTCGACTGCACATAATTCGGAGATAATTTCCAAATTTCATCGTACTCTTTAAGAGCCTGTTCCGGGTCATCTCCATGCCATCTGTCATTAAAATTGTTAGCTCTGAAATAACGTGCCATAATAAACGAAGGATTTTTTTCTATAACTTGCGAATACAACTCTAAAGAACGGTCCCAATCTCCGGCTTTGGAATATCGAATAGCTTTCGAATGAAGAATATCCGCCTGAAAAAATCCGACAAAAATATTTATTAAGTATACCGTTGCCGCAAGCAGTAAAAGTTCAACAACTCTTTTAGGTATTAACGGAATCTGAAAATTATTTTCATTTTTATTTTTTTCCAAACAGCCGACTGCCACGGCACCTATACAACCGATAAGCATCCACAACATAACCCCCGACGACACAAACCTTAAAGACACACAAACGCAGTTATGAATAATTTGCGATATAAGTGCCGTAACAAAACCTAGCTGTAAATAAGAAAGCGTGTTATTATGTGAATTTTTATTTTTAAAATAGGATAAATTTTTTAATCCTACGGTCAATACGGTTATAAGCAGCAGCAAAAATATTCCAAGCCCTATAAGTCCCTCGTCATAAAAAACTTCCAAATATTCATTTTCCGGATGATCGCTTTCCGTGTTGTGCAGTCCTTCTATAAAAAATATCTGCGGTCTTCTGTAAGAGGGATACGTTAAATAAAATGTTCCGATACCCGTTCCCATAACGGGGTGCGTTTTTATCATCTCAAAGCAGGATAACCATGTAAATAATCTGAATGAAGAACTATCGGGACGTGACTTCAACTGAAACAAAATTCCGCCGGCAACTATCAAAAGAGTAACCAGCGACATAACCGATATTAATATTATTTTTTTCTTTTTTTCTATATTTAAAACAAACCCGGCAAACAAAAATGCAAATGTTATTATACCAGCACCGAAACCCAGCCAAGCACCTTTTGAATAGGAAAATATCGTCGAAAAACAAATTAACAGCCATAAAAACAAAAGATGAATTTTTTTCTTTTTAAAAAACAATGCTAAAACTATGGGACTCATTACCACCAAAAAATCACCCATAAAGTTAGGGTTTCCGAATGTTGAAAAAATTCTGTTGCCGAAAGCCCACCGCCATATAAACGGGTCAAAACCTGAAGCCGGCGGCGCAGGGAAATATTTCGTATCAATAAACTGAATTACGGCATATATACAAACAATATACGTTGTAAATATCAGAAAATTAATCAGTCTTAAAAGAGTTTTTTTATCTTGAAAACAATCTATTATTATTACGGCACTGAAACAATAAACGAAACGTTTTATCAGCTCGTTTGCCGAGGCAAGCTTGTACGGAGAAAAAAAATAAGAAATTATTCCCGATACAAGAAATAAAAAAATCGGCAAAATAATTAAATAATTTTTCTTAAGGTTTGAAAACAAATCCGTTTCCAGTTTATTAACGAGCCATGAAAAAATTAAAAATGTGCCGCCGATGTGTACGATGGTTATTTTTATTTGTGCAGAGTCGTAAGAACCTAAATAAAAACTTACCGCCACAAGAAAATAGAAAAGCGGTAAACCGTATAAGATACTTTTTAAAGAAAAGTTTTTGATAAAATTCGACAACATATTTTATACCCAAAAAAAATAAGCCGACAAGAGGACTTGAACCTCCGACCCATCGCTTACGAAGCGATTGCTCTACCAACTGAGCTATGTCGGCAATATTACGACAATTTATAATTTACAATTTATAATTAACTGCAACAGCAACGACAATTAACGACAAACGGCAATTAAAAAACAAAAAAACTGACAACTGTTAGATTATACAAAATTTTTAATAATTTGACAATATTTTTTTCATTTCAAAAACTGCAGTTTCCAAACCGTCAAAAACCGCTCTGGCAATTATTGAAAAACCGATATTAAGTTCATTAAGGTTTTCTATACTGCAGATATCAAAAACATTATCGTAATCAAGGCCGTGTCCGGCATTAAATATCAAACCGCATTGTTTTGCAAGAGATGCGGCATTTTTTATATTGTTCAGTTCTTCGGCGGCATTTTCTTTAGATATTTTAAACAAATTTGCATATTTCCCCGTATGAATTTCCACCGCATCAGCCTTAATATCGGCACAAGTTTCTATCTGTTCTTTGACGGGATCTATAAACATACTTACTATTATGCCTTTATCTTTAAGCCTTTTAACAACTTCGGCAAGATGTACTTTCTGCCCTTTTACGTCCAGCCCGCCCTCCGTCGTAATTTCTTCTCTTTTTTCGGGAACTATACATACGGAATACGGCTGAAGTTTTAAAGCAATATTTACAATTTCTTCGCAGGCAGCCATTTCAAAATTCAGTTTCGTCCTCATAGCTTCTTTTATTTCAAAAACATCTCTGTCCTGAATATGGCGTCTGTCTTCTCGTAAATGTGTAGTTATTGAATCTGCTCCGGCTTTTTCACAAACCGCCATAGCCTTTACCGGAGAAGGAAAATCTTCTCTGCGTGCCTGCCTTAACGTTGCGATATGGTCTATATTTACGCCTAATTTTATCATTAATTCCCCTTTTGAAATTTTATAATAATTCAAAATTCAGACAGACATAAACGACAAGAATCTTCACTTCGTTCAGAATGACATTTATTTCTGTTGTTACTTATAAATTCTAAAATACAGATTTCTATTGTATCAAATTTTATAAAAAAATACCAACAAAAAATGAACGGATATTTTTGTTATATCCGTTCATTCTTATATTCTTTAAATGAAAAATTTTTTAATTTACCAATTGTTGATTTTTGACTGTTTCCGGTAAATTTACGGGGTTACACTGTTGTATTTTGTAATGTGTATTTACATCGAGGAAATCCGTCATTGTTTGAATATCATTATCAACAAGTTTTGTTTTATCGTAAGTAGTTCTGAACTGAAATTCTATTCCTGAATTTTTTATCAAATCAATACTTTTTTTAATATTTTCAATGTTTACGGAAACTCCGCAGACAAGGTTATATTTGTCAAGCGGAGCTTTTATATCCATTGCAATATAATCAACAAGTTTCTCATCTATAACTTTCTTTAAAACATCGGGGTTGGAACCGTTGGAATCCAGCTTTACCAAAAAGCCCATAGCCTTAACTTTTCTAATAAAATCTATCAAATCAGGCTGAAGTGTAGGTTCTCCGCCGGTAATTACAACACCGTCAAGCTTACCTTTTCTTGTTTCAAGAAAAGCAAAAATTTCTTCCTCGAATATAGGTATTTGATAAAGCTGAGGATAAATAAGCTCGGGATTATGGCAATACCCGCAGCGAAAATTGCAGCCTTGAGTAAAAATTATGGCTGCAGTTTTCTGCGGGTAATCTATAAATGATATTTTTTGTAATCCGCCTATTCTCATTTTTTATGCCGTTTTACACGTTTTTCTTATTTTAAATTCTTCCTGTTTACCTTCGTTCCACTGTGCTACCGGTCTTAAATAACCTACAACTCTGGAATAAACTTCACATGTTGCACCGCAGTGAGGACAAACTTTTACTTCGCCGTTCTGGTATCCGTCGTTAGGGCATACGCTGAACGTAGGTGTAATTGACATATAAGGAAGCTTATAGTTTGTAAATGCAGTCTTAATGAAGTTCTTCATAGCTTCGGTATCTGCAATTTTTTCACCTATGAACATATGCTGTACCGTACCGCCGGTGTAAAGAGACTGTATTTCGTGCTGAAGTTCAAGAATTTCAAACAAATCTTCCGTATAGTTTACCGGAAGCTGTGTAGAGTTTGTATAGAACGGAGGTCTGTCTTCTTTTACTGCGTCCATATTTGCAAATATGATATCGGAATATTTCTTTCTGTCTATTTTTGCAAGTCTGTAAGAAGTTCCCTCTGCCGGGGTTGCTTCCAAGTTATAAATGTTTCCTGTTTCTTCCTGATACTGTTGCATTCTTTCTCTCATAAATGTAAGAACTTTAAGTGCAAAAGCTTTACCTTTTTCGCTTGCGATATTTTCTTTAAGGAAGTTCAAGCAGCATTCGTTTACACCTACTACACCGATAGTGGAGAAATGGTTCTTCCAATAGCAGCCGAATCTCTGTTTAATATTTCTTAAATAGAAGCTCATATACGGATAGAGGTTCTGATCTGTAAGTTTTTCAAGAACTTTTCTCTTGATTTCCAAACTTTCTTTTGCCATATCCATCAATACGGTAAGTCTGTCAAAGAAATCTTTTTCATCTTTTGCAAGATATCCCAAACGAGGCATATTTAAAGTTACTACACCGATAGAACCGGTCAAAGGAGATGCACCAAAAAGTCCGCCGCCTCTTCTTCTGAGTTCTCTGTTATCAATTCTAAGTCTGCAGCACATACTTCTTGCATCGGCGAAGTAAGGAATACCGTATTTTGCAGTTATATCCCACAAAAGTTTAAGTTCGGGATTATCCCAGTCGAAATCTTTACTTATATTATATGTAGGAATAGGGAAACTGAATACTCTGCCTTTTGCATCGCCTTCAAGCATAACTTCCAAGAAAGCTTTGTTCAACATATCCATTTCTTTCTGGAAATCGCCGTATGTTTTAGGCTGAGGTTTTCCGCCGATAATAACTGCTTCATCTTTATAGTGTTTAGGAACTTTCAAATCAAATGTTAAGTTTGTGAAAGGAGACTGGAAACCTACTCTTGTAGGAACATTTAAGTTAAATAAAAATTCCTGTAAACCTTGTTTTACTTCTTCATAACTTAAATTGTCGTAAGCAATAAATGGAGCAAGCAAAGTATCAAAACTTGAAAAAGCCTGAGCACCTGCAGCTTCACCTTGCAAAGTAAAGAAAAAGTTTACAATTTGACCCAAAGCGGATTTAAAATGTTTTGCCGGATAAGATTCAACTTTTCCCGCAACACCTTTAAAACCTGTAACGAGCAAATCATACAAATCCCAACCTACGCAATATACGCCCAAAATTCCCAAATCGTGAATATGAAAATCGCCTTCGCTATGAGCATGTTTAATGTTGTTGGGATATATTTTATTAAGCCAGTACATTTTGCTTACTTCGGAAGAAATATAGTTATTCAAACCCTGCAAAGAGTAAGACATATTACTATTTTCTTTAACCTGCCAATCTTTCTTATAAAGATACTGATCAACCAAGTCAACATTAAATGCGGAAACGATATCTCTCATTTTTGCATGCTGGTCTCTGTAAATAATAAATGCTTTTGCGGAAGCTTTATAAGGAGAATTTAACAAAACTTCTTCAACAATATCCTGAATCTGTTCTACCGTAGGTTTGTCGGATGCAACGGTTTCCTGAGCGATACTTAAAACTTTTACCGTCAATTTGGATGCGATGTCTTCGCCAAACTCTTTCGTTGCCTGTCCTGCTTTCAAAATAGCCTGCTGAATTTTCTTAAAATCGAACTTTTCTTCTTTTCCGTCTCTTTTCAAAATACTGTCGAATACCGATAATACTTTTTCCATTTACGTTTCTCCTTTTCTCCGTGATTTATTTTTTTACTTCTTATTTTTTCGTCTTATGAATTGTTATTTGTGAAAAATTTGTGAAATTGAAAATTGCAGGATAGATTATAAAAAAAATTTTTCTGTTTGTCAAGCGAAAAATACTAAATGTTGGCTTTTTATATATAAAACCCCCTACAGGTAGTATGGATAACAACATAAAATTCGGCAATTATCAGCCGGCAATTGAAAAATCATTTGGCGATTTTTTATAAAATTAGTATAATATACGCAAAAATACAGAGGTTAGAATATGAAATTTTTTGGAACTGACGGAATAAGAGGCAAAGCGGATAAATTTCCTTTTGATAATAATACGGTATCACTTATCGGCTATGTATTGGCGGAAACTCTCGATAAGCAAGGAAAAGGAATTCTTATCGGCAGAGATACAAGACAGTCGGGAAAAAGAATACTTAATGCGTTAACAAAAGGTATTAATGCTGCAGGAATAAAAGTAACGGATTTAGGAGTTTTACCCACCCCTGCAGTGGCATATATCCTTAAAAATAACGATTATCAGGCAGGCATTGTAATATCCGCATCGCACAACCCTTATACGGATAACGGAATAAAGTTTTTTTCATCAAAAGGGACCAAACTTCCCGACAGTACGGAAGCCAAACTTGAAAAAAATCTTGTTAAATATCTTGACGAGAAAAAAATCTTAAAATCAGCTTCTAAAATCAAAAATTTCTCCTCCAAAGACAGCAAAAAACTTGTAAATCAGTATAAAGATTTTCTTATCTCTCTCATGCCGAAAGATGCTCTTAAAGGTAAAACCGTTGCAATAGATTGTGCAAACGGTGCTTCTTATAAAATTGCTCCCGAAGTACTGAAGAAATTAAAGGCAAATGTCATTGTAATAAATAATAATCCCGACGGTAAAAACATAAATCTAAACTGCGGAGCATTGCATCCGGAAACCATTGCTGAAGTAGTTAAAGAACAAAAATGTTTCTGCGGATTTGCTTTTGACGGAGATGCCGACAGAGTAATATCGGTTGACGATAAAGGAATTATACGTGACGGAGATTTCTTTTTGGGCGTAGTTGCAAAATATTTAAAAAATAACAACAAATTGAAAAACAACACTTTGGTTATAACCGTTATGGCAAATTTAGGCTTGCTTAAAGCCGCCAAAACGGAAAAAATAAACATTGTTACAAGTAAAGTCGGCGACAGATACGTATATGAAGATTTGAAAAAGCACAAAGCAATTCTCGGCGGAGAACAATCGGGACACATAATATTCAAACAACTTCTTGATACGGGCGACGGACAGATAAGTGCTTTGCAATTATTAAATATTTTGGTAAAAGAAGAGAAAAAATTGTCGGAAATGTGTGCTTGGATAAAAAAGTATCCGCAGATTCTTATAAATGAAAAAGTTGCAGAAAAAATACCTTTGGAAAAGCTTCCTGCAACGACAAAAGTTATTAAACAAATTGAGAAAAAACTCGGCGATAACGGCAGAGTACTGGTAAGATATTCCGGAACGGAAAATTTGTTAAGAGTAATGTTAGAAGGACAAGATAAAAAAGAAATAAAATCTTTTGCTCAACAGATTGTAAAAGAAGCCGTAAAAGAAATTGCAAAAATCAAAAAATAATCGGCGTTCTATATTCAAGTTATATAAACAGATTCGTATCCGATTTCTCGGCAGCACCGAGGAAAGAAGATACTCCTCCAAGTTCTATACCGTCTATAAGTTCTTCCTTACGTATACCACTTTTTTCTCTTTAAAATGTTCTTTATAATACTTTCACTATTTTCTACCAAATATTCAAGTGAACCCACACCCTTATTTTTCATAATATATCGTATCATTTTTGCGCCAAAACCGCCCATATTCATTTTAGAAAGTTTTAAATCTTTTGTTCCTTTCGGCAACATGAAAGAAAACAATCTTTCAATAAAAGATTTTTTAATAAAAAATTTTTTCGGTTTTCTAAGCACACTCAAACCCCAAAATGTAAAAAACATCGTCACTTTTCTTCCCATGGCAACGGCACCGTTCGCTATAATAAAAGCACTTATAACTTTATCCAAATCTCCGCTGAATACAATAAAAGTTTTATCGTTTTTATCCGCAAACATCTTGAACTGTTTTTCTTCACTAAAAGATTTTTTCTCTATTTCAGCATGTACAACTTTAGAATCCGTATAAACACTTATAAGTTTATTTCCTGTCCTTTCGCACCATACGGCAATATCGGGAATAAAGGATTCTTCCGTTGCCTCTATAATAAGATGCTGTCCATCAAACATCTCGTTTATTGCATCTGCTGTCTGTATAATAATTCCCGGACACTTCTCTTCTTTTAAATCCAAATAGACGGGATTTTGCAGCAATGTTTTCGAAATAGCTTGATACCCGCCCTCAATATTTGTTGCATTGTATCCGCGGTCTTCAAGAATTCTTGTTACTTCTATGCTTATTTCTCCGGAATGACAAAAAATATATACAGGCTTATCATTAGGTATATTATCAATATCCGACCAAATTTGAGAAAAAGGAAAATTTAAAGCTTTTGTAAAAGGATGCAATGATACAAGCTCTTTTTCTCTAAGGTCAACAATATGCATTTTACTGTGGTTGAGTTTTATGAAATCTTTTGCAGAAATACTTTTGATTTTTACCGCATTTTTATTCATATACTCTCCTTTTAAAATTAGCAATTAGAAATCGTTGCAAAAATTCGCAGTGCGAATTTTTTGCATATATAATAAACTTTTGCAAAGCAAAAATTCTAAAATAATTAAAAACACCGAAATTGCTCATTGTTAACTGCTAATTTCTAACTGTTGTTGCAAACCGGACAATCGTTAATTTTTTCCGGAAGTTTTATTTTTCTGAACTCGGCTTTCAAAGCATCATAAGTAAGCATACAGCCCGTCAAAAGTTCACCGATATTTAAAATATATTTTACGGCTTCCACAGCCTGCAGCGTTCCTATCACTCCTGCAACGGCACCTAAAATTCCGTTCTGTCTGCAGCTCTGCACACAATCTTCCGAAGGAGGTTCTTTAAAAACGCACCTGTAGCAAACACTTCTGCCCGGAACATACGTCATCAGCTGTCCGCCGAACTGCACCACACCTGCGTGAGAAAACGCTTTTCTCGAAAGAACACACGCATCGTTTATTAAAAATTTTGCTTCAAAATTATCTACGGCATCAATAACAAAATCGTAGTCTTTTATAATATCAGTTATATTTTCCTGCGATACGAAAATGTTGTGAATATTTACTTTTACATCGGGATTTAATTTATTTATCGTCTCTTTTGCAGAAAGAGCTTTATCCATAGAAATTCGGTTGGTTGAATGAATTATTTGTCTCTGTAAATTGGAAAGAGAAACTTTGTCGTTGTCCGCTATACCCAGTGTGCCTATACCTGCAGCAGCCAAGTACATTGCCGCATGAGACGCAATAGCGTTTCGCTCGGTGCGGAGAGCTTCACGGTCAAAGCCTATTTCTTTCAACAATATATGCCGTGAGTAACGCTCCAATTGGGTATTATTCATATTTTTAAAATTGCCTTGCAATTTTAGCTGATAAGCTGAGATAGCTGAACAGCTGAAAAGTTTTTTAGGCTATCAGGTTATTAGGTTATTAGTTTGTTTATAGTTTATTAGTTTTTTGCTTTTATCTTTTATAACCTTATAAACTCATACTCTTATAACCTGTCGTCTCCATACATCCATACTTCTATACCTCGTTATTACTGAGCTTCTGCCCCTCCGACCTTTTGACCTTCTGCCGTTTTTTCTTCTGCCGGTTTTGCTGCTTCGTCGGCATAGTTCATCTGAAGATTTGAAATAGTATCTTCCAATAACTTTTCTTCAACTTTAGTCAAATTGCCTTTCATTTTTTCTTTTAACATTCCAAGCATTTCAATTGTTGCTTGAGCAGCTTTCAAATCTTTATTTATTTTCCCGTCTATTTGGCTGGGCATCTTGCCCAACTGCTGCCAACATGCTGAAGCGAACATTGATATTAAACTGAATAAATGCTGATTTAAATCTTTTGGTTCCATGTTGTTTCTCCTCTATAACGATTTACAATTTCTGATTACGACTTTATATTCAGCTCGCTTATGTGCCAATCGCTACACTTTAATCTCAGCACACCGCACTCGCTGAATATTTCGTTTCATCGACGAACTTGCAAATCTAAAGCTGTAAAAATCACTTCGTGATTTATTGTGTTTTTATAACATAGATTCCCGACAAAGACACTCGGGAATGACAAACGAACGACGCTGGATTGCCACGTCGAAAACTTCGTTTTCTCCTCGCAATGACAGGCAAGGTCTTTTCCATACATCCATACATCTATACTTCCATACCTCGCCGTTGCTGACCTTCTGACCTTCCGATCATCTGACCTTCGGTCGTTTCCAATCTTCTACTCTTCTAATATTCCACTCTTCAATTTTTTAAAAATTAAATTTAATTTTTAAAAAATTTGTCTACCGTCCGTTGAATTCTTTTTAAAACTTCATCTTTTCCCATAACTTCCATCATATGAAACAGACTCGGACCTTGCGTCCTTCCGGAAATTGCCACTCTTATCGGGTGGAAAACTTTTCCGTTGCTGAAACCTAACTCTACAGCCAAGTCTCTTGCATACTGTTCCAAAGCTTCCGGTGAAAAGTCCGCCTGATTGGGAAGTCTCTTAAGGCATTCGTTTAAAACAACCTGTGAGCTTTCTTTCTTTGTGTCCGACAACAAAACTTTATTTACTGCCTGCTCATCGTAAACTACATCTTTAAAGAAGAAATCGACAAGCCCGGGAATATCTTTCAACAATTTTATTTTTTCGTGTTCAAGAGCAATAGCTTTTTTCAATAAATCTCTGTCCCAACCGTCAATCAAAGCATCTTGTTTAGTCCACTGTATCCAGTCGATAAAAAGTTCGTAAACTTCTTCGGAAGATTTATTTCTGATATATTCGCCGTTCATCCACAAAAGCTTTGACGGGTCAAACGTTGCCGGGCTGGAATTACACCTGTCGAGAGAAAAGTTCTCTGCCAAACTGTCACCGAAAAATAACTGTCTGCTGTCTTCAGTTGACCATCCGAGCAACGCCAAATAGTTTATTAATGCGTCCTGCAGATACCCCTCTTTTCTGTATTCAAGAACGGAAGTATGTCCATGCCTTTTGGAAAGCCTTGCCCCGTCGGAACCGAGTATCATTGAAAGATGTGCAAACGTCGGCGGTTCCCAGCCGAGTGCTTTAAACAAATGTATCTGTCTGGGCGTATTTGAAATATGGTCGTCACCTCTGATAACGTGTGTCATATCCATCAAATGGTCGTCGATAACACAAGCGAAATTATATGTAGGTACACCGTTAGCTTTCATTAAAACAAAATCGTCAAGAAGAGCGTTTTCAAATGTTACGTGTCCTCTTACAATATCGTCAAACTCAATTTTTCCCTCTTTAGGCATTTTGAACCTGATAACTGCAGTTCTGCCCTGTTTTTCATATTCTTCCTGCTGTTCTTTTGTTAAGTTTGCACAATGCCCGTTATATTTCGGAGGCTGTTTAGCAAGCCTTGCCTGCTCTCTCATTTTTTCCACTTCTTCGGGAGTGCAGTAGCATTTGTAAGCATAACCTTTCTCAAGAAGAATATCAATATATTTTTGGTATATGCCCTGCTCTTTTCTTTTCATTTGATAATACGGAGCATATTTTTCGGGTTCGTTTCCCGGACCTTCGTCCCAGTTAAGCTTCAACCATTTCATAGCATTAATGATAATTTGTGTTGAGGCATCAGTAGATCTCGCCTCGTCGGTATCTTCTATTCTTAAAATAAAAGTACCTTTCTCTTTTCTTGCATACAGCCAATTAAACAATGCTGTTCTTACACCTCCGATGTGTAAATCTCCCGTCGGCGACGGTGCAAAACGTACTCTGATACTCATTTTATCATCCTCTTATATTCAATTATTTTGTTTTTTTAAAATATACTTGTTGTTATTATATAATTTTTATAAAAACTTTACAAATTAAATATATAAGGAAAAACGAACAGAAATTTTTTATTAATGCCGAAAAACAAAAAATAAAAAAAAAATTATCGATAAGAGAAGAAATAATAGAACTTTTAAAAGACAAAATAAAATCTCTTGAAGAAAAATTAAAAGACAGAATTTCGGATTTTTACCCGTAACCCTGTCTTTTTCGGTTAAGTTCAAATTATAAAATATAAATTATAAATTGTTCAATGTTTCTTTTAGTGTGGCAATTTTGCTTTCCGTGTCGGCAAGTTTTTGTTTTATTCTTGCAACTTCGGCTTCCGGAGCTTTGGCAACAAAATTCGGATTGGAAAGTTTTTTGTTATACTTTTCCTGCTCCGATAAAACATTGTTGATTTCTTTATTTATTCTTGCTTTTTCTTTTTCCAAATCAATAAGTCCTTCAAGCGGAATAAATATTTCAAACCCGGTAGCAACAGCCAACGCCGAATTTTTTTCCCTCTTAATATCTTTGCCGAAAGATAAATCTTTTATTTTTGCCAAAGATTTAATATATTCGGAATCGTTTTCCAATACTGACGTTTTTTTGTCGTCCAAAATATTTATCTTTGCAGTGATAAACGCCGCAGGGGAAATATTCATTTCGCTTCTGACATTTCTTATCTTGGAAACTATTTCCTGAACTACAGCCATCTGAGAAGCTTCATCGGCAAAAACAAATTTCTCGTCATAAACAGGGAAACTTGAATTTACTATACTATCGGTAGTGTTGTTGAATATACTCCACAACTCGTCACATATAAACGGCATAATGGGAGCAAGCATTTTTATTGTTCCTTTTAACACATAAATAAGAACGGATAATACCTGCTTCTTTTCTTCAACATTTTCGGAGTTCATTCTGATTTTGGAAAGTTCAATATACCAGTCGCAGAATTTTGTCCAGATAAAATCGTAAAGAGTTCTCGAAGCGACATCAATATCATAAACTTCAAAAGCTCTTGTAACGGCTTTTATCGTTTGGTTATATTCGTTAAGTATCCACTTGTCGGAAAGTTCTTTTACTATAGGCTCGTCGGAAATATCAAGTTCGCCCTTGTTCATAAGAATAAATCTTGAAGCGTTCCAAATCTTGTTTGCGAAGTTTCTTGCAGCAAGGAAAGAATCGTTTGATATCTGCATATCTCTTCCCGGAGCTGCAGACTGTGCCAAAGCAAACCTTAAAGCATCGGTTCCGAACTGGTCCATAATTTCCAAAGGATTGATAACATTGCCTTTAGATTTGGACATTTTTAAACCGTGCTTGTCTCTAACTATACCGTGAATAAATACATCACTGAACGGAATATCGTTTAAAAATTCCAATCCCATCTGAACCATTCTTGCAACCCACAAATAAAGAATTTCATGACCTGTTACAAGAACGCCCGTCGGGTAATAATATTTCAATTCTTCGTTGTTGTCGGGATTTTCGCCCCAATTAAATACGCTGAACGGCCACATAGCAGATGAAAACCAAGTATCCAAAACATCGTTATCTTGAACTAAATGAGTGTTGCCGCAATGAGGACATTTCGTCGGTGTTTCCTGTTCAACTATAGGCGGGCAGTTTGTTTTATTTCCTTTCTCGTCAACACAATAGTAAACGGGAATTCTGTGTCCCCACCAAATTTGACGACTGATACACCAATCTCTTAAATTGTCTAACCATAAAGTGTAAGGCTTTTTCCAAGATGCAGGATAGAATTTTACTTTTTCATCTTTTGCTGCCTGCGAAGCTCTCTTGGACATCTCTTCAACTTTTAAAAACCACTGTTCCGACATTATCGGCTCAATAGTAGTTCCGCATCTGTAACATTTACCTACGGAATGGCTGTAATCTTCGGTTTTTATAAGATAGCCCTGTTCCTGCAAATCTGCAACAATTTGTTCTCTTGCATCTTTTGCGGACATACCTTTATATTTTTCCATCAAACCTGTCATATTTCCGTTAGCATCTATAACTTCAAGTATTTCAAGGTTGTGTCTTCTTGCTATTTCATAGTCAACCGCATCGTGTGCAGGCGTAACTTTTACCGCACCCGTACCGAACTGCATATCGACGATATAATCCGCAACTATTTTTATTTCTCTGCCGACAAGCGGAAGAATTATGGTTTTGCCGACTATATTTTTGTATCTTTCGTCGTTGGGATTAACGGCAACGGCAGTATCGCCTATCATCGTTTCCGGTCTTGTGGTTGCAACCGTTAAAAATTCGTTGGAATCTTTTATAGGATATTTAATATACCACAAATTACCTTTTTCGGGATGATATTCTACCTCGATATCAGATAACGCGGTATTACATCTCGGGCACCAGTTAACAAGCCTTTTCCCTCTGTAAATCAATCCCTTATCATAGAACTGTTTGAAAGCTCTTTTAACCGCTTTTGAGCAGGCTTCGTCCATAGTGAACCTTGTTCTGTCCCAGTCAAGACCGCATCCGAGTTTTTTCAACTGGTCTAAAATCGTGTCGCCCGTTTCCTGTCTCCACTGCCACATTTTTTCGATAAATTTTTCTCTGCCGAGATCATATTTCGTTTTACCTTCTTTTTTAAGAAGTTTCTCGACGACATTCTGTGTGGCAATTCCGCCGTGATCCGTTCCCGGAACCCACAAAGTATTAAAGCCTTGCATTTTTTTAAATCTGATAATTGCATCCTGCAAAGAATCGTTCAATGCGTGTCCCATATGCAGCGAACCCGTAACGTTCGGCGGGGGAATGACTATCGTGAAAGATTTTTTTGTTTTATCGATTTTTGAAGAAAATGTTTTGTTGTTTATCCAATAGTTTACCCATTTCTCTTCAACTTTTTTAGCGTCGTAAACTTTTTCCATTTCCATTTTAAACCTCTTTATTGCGATAAAATCGCTTTACGAAAAATAATTATTAATTACAAATTAAAGTTCAATATTATACAATTTATTTTATTATTTTACAAAGAAAAATTTTAGAAGCTCAATAATAAATAAGTTTGTTTTAGAAAATTTTCAATTAATGAAGACCTTATTTTTTACATTTTTTCAACCGAAAAAGTGTGAATGTATTACATTTTTTCAACCGAAAAAATGTGAATTTATATACAAATATACTCTTTTTGTATTATATATTTCTGCAGAAAGATATAAACAAGTTATATTGTAAAATATTTTACAAAGAAAAAACAGGTGTGAATTTTTTATCACACCTGATTTTTGAATTATTGTTTACACGCTATCAATTATTAGTTTAATATTTTTTTAACATTTTTGATGATATTGATAATTTGTTCTTTTTGTTTGTCTGTAAATTTGGATGTTAGAAACTGAACTTGTTTCAAAAATTTTTCATTTTTATTTTCTTTCTTTTTGTTTTCGGTCAAAAGTTCAACAAAAGAAATACCGAATTCATCTGCAAGTTTTATAATTAACTCTAAACTCGGGTTATCCGCATTACATTCTATTCTGCTTAAAAACTTGCTTGTTATATCAACTCTTTCTGAAAGTTCTTCTTGAGTTAAACTCGCTCTTTTTCTTTCTTCTTGAATTCTTTTACTTATTATACGATAAATATCTTCTTTTTTTGTCATAAATCCTCCATATATTTATTTTCTCATATTATAAGATAAATTTTAACTCAAAAATACATAGATAAAAGTTCTATGCAAAACATTGACAAAATAAAATTTTTGTGTTATAATTCTATTAATGAAAAGATAAAAATTTGAATTAAGAGGAGAAAAATTATGAAAAGATTAAACAAGAAAAGACTCTGGATTGCCACGCCGACTTCGTCGGCTCGCAATAACGGACAAAAAGGAATAAAAGGTTTTACTTTAGTAGAGTTGGTAATTACGATTGCAATTGTTATTATTCTGTCGGCAATTTCCGTACCGATTTATAGGGGCTATGTCGATAAAGCAAAATGGTCTGAGGGATATGCACTGTTAGGAACAATTTTATCTGCACAGAAAGCATATTTTTCAGAGTACGGAAATTTTTTAGATGATCATCAATCAAGTGGCGGCGTCAATGGATGGACAAATAATGAAACAGTATTAGGAATTGATGCAAGAGGAAATAAATACTTCAGTTGGTTCTGGTGGGATTGGGTTAATAGTGCTAATGCAGGTAAATATATGTTCAGTGCGTTTGTTGCATTGCCGACAGAAATGACAGATGGAAGAGTAAAACCTGCAATAAGAATGGCTTATAATATAACAAGTGGTTCTACATTAGAAGAAGTTGTCAATGCACACGCTCTATAAATAATCTTTTCAGAAATACAACAGTATTTCTGACGAGACAGGGTTAAAACATAGCATTAACCCTGTCTTTTTTATTTGGAAACGGATTGTTTTTCCATACAAAGATATACTGTGACGGAGGGAGATTTTTGTTTTATTAAATCAACAAGATATTTATAAATTTTTGTTCGTTCGGTTTCTTCGTAGCGGAGTTTGCCGTCGTGAGACAATAAAAATTCTTCGTCCATAATTTTATTATCTGGGAAACGCACTTCTATAACTTTCTTTAAACTTGCCGCCATTCTTAAAGAACCGATACTGATCCATTTTATATATTTTGCATCTATAAAATCAAAAATCATTTCTATTGTTTCTTTGTAACCGTTCTGCCATCCGTCATAAAGTATTACGGGATCAAAGTGAAACCCGACACTGTAGCCTGCTTTTATACATTCCTGAGCAGCCTTTAACCTTTCTTCCAAATGCGGAGTGCAATGTTCGTTTTCTTCTATTATTTTCTTGGCATTTACCGACCAAGAAACTACAATATTTTCGGCTCCGCCGAGCTTTAGCAAATTTTCTATATTTGTGCTTTTAGTTTTAAATTCAAAAGATATATCTCTGTTTTCTTTAAAGAATTTTACTATATCATCGGAAAAATGCGTAACATCGTCAAAAATTAAAGAATCGGTAAACTCGCCGCTGCCGACTCTGGGCAAGAAAAAAATTTTGTTATCGACTGGCTTTATTTTCTCTCTTGTCAGGAAATCCGGCAGGTTGCAAGGGAAAATAATCCCTGCAACATTTTGATATCCCTGTAAAAAACAGTATTCACATTCGTATAAACAGCCAAAACCGATATTTAATATGGAATAATTGCAGCAGTTTACGCCTTTTGTGCAAGGACATTTTTTGAAGAAATCGTATTTTTCGTTGACAAGAAATAAGTTTTCATATCTTTTGTTATATTTTTCTATTGAAAATTTGTTGTCTTTCAAAAAACTTTTTAAACTTTCTATTTTGATAAATTTTGCGTTGGGAAATAAAGTTTTTATTCTGTTATAAAGAGCTGAATTTATAACATCGCCCGTATAGTAAATATTTTTCGGATTAAACTTCTTCGGCGACAAATCCGCTTTATCATTTTCGCCTATATCAAAATCGGGAAGGTAAAAATTTTCTTTTTTTGTTTTATAAAAAGTTTTAGGATAACGGAGTTTTAGGAGAGATTCTTTTATCTTTTCGTAATCTTTTTCGGTTATTCCGTCTATGGTTGAGGATGGTGAAGTATTATATTTTTTTGATATTTCAAAAACAAGTCTTGTTAATTCCCTTATTTTGTTTATTCCAAACTTCGGGAACTTCTGTTGCAAACCGGAACTGATTGAAAAAATTTTATTTTTCATATTAATAAAAATCACTTTGTGATTTTTTAGCTTAGAGCTTATAATTTAAGGTATTTTATAAACATAGATTCCCGACTACAACCTTCGGGAATGACACCGCTTCGCGGTTTTAACGACACTGGATTGCCACGACCGCTAAAGCGGTCTCGCAATGACAGACAAAAGCGAGATCCCACATCAAGTGCGGAATGACAAGCAAAAAGGAAATATGTTCGAGATGAGACGACAATTTATAATTTATAGCGTATACTTTATAATTGAACGGTATTTCTAAGGAAGAGATTTTCTTTTTTGAAGCACCTCAGGCACTGCTTATGAGTGCAATATTTTTCAAGTAAAATTCAGTTACTTAGAGAATTTTAGGGCGACCATGTTCGTGGCTCTTTCCGTCTTCCTTTAGTCGTTAGGAAAGAGCAGTTGAGCCCGGCTTGGAAAATATAAACGAATAGTGCCAGTGCAAAAAAAGCAAAATCTTCTTCCGTTACTTGAGCAAACGAGAATATGATTTCCTTTTTGCGTCAAGTGCCAGCACAAAAAAAGTAAATTTTATTTAAAGAACTAATGATTATGGCAACAACTGCCGCAACAGTGGTGGCCGCTGCTCTTTGAAGAACCGGAAGAATTTGCAGAAAAAGTAGAAAACTGTTTTTCTACATTTTCGCTTTTGCACTCGGGACAAGACAGCTTTTCAGTATCAGTTGAAAAAACTAATTTTTCAAATTTCTTTCCGCATTTCTTGCATATAAATTCAAATAAAGGCATATTTTTACTCCTATTTTCCTTGTGCTTTTTCTACGGCAACTCTGTGGCCTTTAATATTACTGTTGTTTAACGCATCTATTACCTGCTGTGCATTTTGTGACGGTACTTCCACAAAAGTAAACTTGTCATAAATATCAATACTTCCAACCATATTTCCGTTCATACCCGTTTCGCCTGCAATAGCACCGACGAAATCGCCCGGGCGGACTTTTTTACTTTTACCTATATTGATAAAAAGCCTTGTCATTCCTTTTTCCACACCGACATGTCTTCTGATACCTTTCTTGTCGCCGAATTTCTTTCCCGATTTCCCGAAACGGTCACGTTTTTTCGAAAAATCTCTCTCGAAACTCGGAACATTTAAGTCGATATCTTCGTGCTGTTTATCATTTTCGGCTTCAACCATCATTTCAAAAAGTGCTGCTGCAACATCAACGGATGTGATGTTGTCCGTAATTAAAGATTCAATTTTTGTAATGTATTTTTCAAAAGTGTCCTGCTTTAAAGTTTCTTTTAACTTTTCCATAAAAGAAGAAATTTTCACATTTTCCACGTCGGCAAGCGACGGAACGGGGATTCTCTTAACGGTAGTTTTGGTATATCTTTGAATATCTCTTAATTTGTATATATCTCTTCCTGCAATAAGGCTGAATGCTTGGCCGGTTCTTCCCGCACGGCCTGTCCTGCCTATTCTGTGTACATAAGCTTCAATATCTTGCGGAATATCGAAATTAAAAACTGCTTCCACATCATCAACATCTATACCGCGTGCAGCAACGTCAGTAGCGATAAGGATTTCTATTTTGTTATTTCTGAATTTATCCATAACTCTGTCACGCTGAGTTTGATTCATATCGCCGTGTATGGCATCTGCGGAATATCCTCTTATCTGCAGCTGTGCTGCAAGCTCGTCAACTTTTCTTTTTGTGTTGCAAAATATAAGAGAAAGTTTCGGGTCATACATATCAAGACATCTTGCCAATGCTTCAACTTTCTGATGTTCACGAACTTCGCAATAGAGCTGCTCTATTAAAGGTACTGTTAATTTTTCGTGAACAACTTTTATTGTTTCGGGACGTACCTGATATTTTCTTGTTAATGCCATAAACTCTTTAGGCATGGTTGCAGAGAAAAATGCAGTCTGTTTCTCTTCCGGAAGATTTTTTAATATAAGTTCTATATCATCACGAAAACCCATATCAAGCATCTCGTCGGCTTCGTCCAGAACGACGGTTTTTACATGGTCAAGTTTTATGGTTTTTCTTTCTATATGGTCGATAATTCTTCCCGGTGTACCTATTACAATGTGTGCACCTTTATTAAGTGCAGACATCTGACGAAATATCGGCTGTCCGCCGTAAACGGGAATAATGTTTACGCCTCTTTTATATTTTGAAAGAGTTTTTAACTCTTCTGCAACCTGTATTGCCAGCTCTCTGGTCGGACACATTACAAGTGCCTGAGTAGTTTTTTCTTTGGCATTTATTTTTTCAAGGATAGGTATTCCGAAAGCGGCGGTTTTCCCCGTTCCGGTTTGAGCCTGCCCGATAATATCAAGCCCCTCAATCATTTTCGGTATGGCAAGCGACTGTATGGGGCTTGCCTCTTCAAAGCCCATATCCGCAACGGCTTTTAAAATTTCCGCCGATAAATTAAGCTCGGTAAATTTAAGTTTTTCCATTTTTTATTTTTGCTCCATTATTTTTTTAACAATTTCAACATCCACATCCGTATCACAGCAGCCGTCTTTTAAAAGAGGAACAAACTGTGTTATTACTTTCAATTTGTCCGTCATTTTTATTCCCTGCGCCCCCTCAAAGTGGCAGGCAACTGCAACGACGGCCTTTGTTTTATCCTGAATTAACAGATTTTGAATAGCTTTGCCGCCTTTCATTATGTAAACTTTTTTATAGCCCAGCTCTTTTGCAAGCTTTGTTATCTGTGCTATTTTGCAGGCACCGCAGCCAACACAGGTGTAATATGTACCCTCGTCTTTGGCTTTGCAGTTACCGGTACTTCTCATACAGTGCGGCAAAAGAACAATCCTTTCGGAAAAATCCACCGCTTTAAACTTTGCAGCCATTGAAGAATTTTTCTTTTCGATAAACTTTAAGTAATTGGCTTTATTGATTTTTAAAAAATTTTTACAGATTTTCATAATGGGATAGGATATCAAATATAGAGGGAAAAAGCAACAAAAAACAACAGACTAACTGACCGTAAGGTTGACTGTTACACTATTCCCCTGACAGGAAAGTGTTATTGTACCCGTACCTGCAGACTCTGCAGTAAATACGGTAGATTTAGAAGTGGTGCTTGAAAAGCTTCCCAAGCTTGAATCCGAAACTGACCATTTAACACTGTGAGAAACTTCTTCAAATTTTATATTTTTTATTATTGCCGTCAAAGTTTTAGTATCACCCGTATTTAAAGTAATATCACCTGCCGGCTCTATCTGCAGCACAATGGTATTGTCAAGCAGCCTGTCTCTTTTGGTACAGGCAGAAAAACCCATTACAAATAATGCGAAAAACAATAATAAAAATATTTTTTTGAAGTTCATAATTAAATATTAAACCTTGTTTTGTATGTAACCATTAAGCCGTCTTTACCGTAAGTATCAACATTAAATTTACTGTAAACATATTCTTGAGATTTTTTATCGGCAACAATGTAAGCATCTACTACCGCATATGCCCATATCAATACAGCTGCAATTCCAAAAATTCTGGAAGTATTTAAATCCCTTTCATAATCGTCATAATAAGAAGAATCTCTTGCACCTAACTTTTTATAAGAATCGTAATCGCTTTCCGATTTATTAAGATAATAAAATGCTCCGAAAACGGTTGCTGCAAACGCACCGAAAACTATCCAACCTTTAGTTTTCTGCTCATTCCATCTTTGCCCCCAACCGGGCATAACGGCAGAACGTATAGCTGCATTTGTAGCCGTATATTCGGAAAAGTCACAAGTTAATGTACATGCACGGGCAGTACCGGCATTTACCGAACTTAATAAAACTACTGAAATAATAAGAGTAAATATTTTCTTTAACATAATTATTTAACAAACCTTATATCGTCAAGATAAACCGTACCGCCGTTGGTTTTGTCCGCACCGTCCAACTTCTTCAACGCAAAAGCTATATCATACTCAACTTCGGTTGATGAAGCCAAACTCATAGGAACAACAATTTCCCGCCATTCGGAAGAGATATCCGTGCTGTATATTGTTCTGCTTACGCTTGTTCCGGGAATTTCTATTACAAAAGCACAATCGGAATTCAAACTGCCCTTTATATAAAATGTTAAATTATTATATCCGGCTTTACCTAAAGCAATCTTTTCTCCAAGAACTTCCCTTGCCATAAGACCAAAACCGAAATACGTCGCTCCGCTCGTATCGGTAGAGTCTCCTATCCAAGTAAAATACATACATTTATGTCCGCTTTTTGCACCGCTTGTGCAGGAAAAGTCAACCTTTGCATAATTCCAGGAAGCACACAACTGATCATCTACCCATCTGTAAGGCTCCATATTTCCTCTGGTATTTATTTGGTCGTCATAAATATACCAAGGATTAGGCCAAGAATCTATTCTGCCCGGTATCTCGACAATAGCCTCTATAGGGTATCTGTCGCAAGATACGAAAGATACCAAACAAAAAAGACACAAGATTAACAAATAAAATTTACTTTTCATTCTTTTATATAGTCTAAAAATTTTAATTTATAGCTTATAGTTCAAAACTTAAGAAAACAATTTATAATTTATAGTTTACAATTTATAATTAACGGCAACGGCAAGATTGCTTCGCTTCGCTCGCAATGACGACATTGTTGTTTATCGTTTCGTCGTTCAAAAACCATTCACCTCTTCACCCTTTCACCTTTTAACCTGTCGTTTTAAGTTTTCAACTTTAAGCTGTAAAGAACTGTCGTTACGAAGCGGAAGCGAAAACTTCCGCTTCATAACTATTACAAAAACATCAAATTATTCATAAATGATGTCATCAAAATAGATTACAAATCCGTTAGGATTGTCATCTTTTGATGCTGCAAAGCAGAAACCACCGATGATGTGGCTTAAATCTTTGCCTTCCAAATCGATAGTATATTTCTGCCATTCTTTTGTGAGCTCGATAGGTCCGATACTTGAAGAATCAGTGTCGGGATATTCACCTGTAATACCGCCAACTTTAAATTCTGCAATTTTTTCGCCACCCTGTGCTCCTCTTGCCCAGAAAGTAAGCTTCTTAGCACCGGTCAAATCATAACCGCCTTTCTTTTCTCCCCAGTTGTTAGCAGGCTGCTGCCAGAATATACCTGTCCATCCTGCACCCTGAGTCATCTTTGCACTGTACGTAATCTTTATGCAAGTGTTGCCGCTTCTCGGTGTTTCTGTGCAAGCTTGGTTAAGTTTCAAGTCGCCGAAATCTCCCATCCAACCGGAAGGTGCAAAGTGGTTTTCTTTTGAAGCATTTTCAACATAAACTGCGAAAGCTTTAAAAGAGGGAGTTGGTTTTGATGCTGTTGCTGCTTTAGCTTTAGGTGCTGCAAAAGCAATACCCGAAACGCCTAACATGAAAACAGCTGCTACTGCCAGACTAGTAAGTCTTTTCATTGTTCTGTCTCCTTTTTTTAATTCTGTAGATCATACTCTACATTTGATGTTTTTGTTATATTGTCATTCCCATCCTTTTTCAAGATAAGAATTTCAACTCTTCTGTTCTGTTCTCTGCCGACCGCTGTCTTGTTCGTCGCAACAGGAACTCTTTCGCCGTAACCTATCGTAGTCATTCTGTTTCTGTCAACGTTCAAATTATTTGCCAAGTAATTCGCTACAGATCTTGCTCTTCTTTCGGACAAGCTCTGATTATACTCATCGGAACCGTAACTATCAGTGTGACCTTCTATGCTTATGTTATTATCAACAAACGTATTCAATATTCTTGCAGTTTCTTTTAATATTTTGCTTGCACTGGACTTAATATTTGTCTTATCGAAGTCAAAGAGCACTTTAGAAGAGAATGACAATTTCAAACCTTTTTCAGTTTCTTCTACTTTCAAATCAGGAGTAATCAAACGAACCTGACAAATATTAGACTTGTTTGTGTTGCCAAAAGTATCACTTACGGTTAACTGCGCATAATAAGTTTCATCCGGCAAATATTTATTTTCGAAATCTTTTCCGTTCCATTTAACGGATTCGGGAGGTTCTCCGTAACCGCTGAACGAATAAACAATTTTATTACTCTTATCAAGCAGCTTTATTTCCCATGCGGCGATACCGTTTTCGTCATAAGCCAAAGGATACAATGTAGTTTTTTGTCCTCTTGACGGCATAATGACATCCGGTGCCAAACTTAAAGAAACTTCCGGCATAACTTCATCAATTGAAACTCTGGGTTTACTGCCGAATTTAAACAATCCTTCAAATATCAAACGAACATAAGTTCTGACTTCATCAAAAGTTCCAAGCTCGTTTCTGGAAGCTGAAACGCCGTCTATTTTCTTTACAACATAATAATCGGTTTTTCTTCCGCCGACATAGTCAACACCGGCAATTATACACGGTGTAAACGTTCTTGATACTTGAGCATAATAAACTTCATCGTAAGTTGCACCGAAATTTTTGTGCCAGTCTTCAGGGCCCCAAGCATCTTTGGCATAACCTATTTTAAATTTGTAAGGACCCGTATATACTGACAAATTCGTCTTAAAATAGCCCGTAACTTTTTTCAAATAAACTTCCTGCGCAGTATAAGGTGCAGACAACGTTGCAGCATCTTCACCGACTTCAAAGTCATATAATACTTCATAATTATCAAAAAATATTCTTGTTAAGAAATATAAAGAACCTAAATATCTGTCAGAGGGAAATGCCCCGTAAACGGGATACCCGGAAAAGTTTTCCCAAATAACTTCATCGTTTTCATCTCTGTATATCTGTCTGTCCGTTCCGCCCAAATATCTGGTTAATTTAAGCTGCGTGGCAAAAGTAAGAAGAGCATCTTCTTTCGGGTTTAAGTTCCATTCTTCAATTGTATTAGGTTCATACAAATAGAACCAAGTATCGGGAGTCGGGTCATAAGTGAACGTGAACGTAAACTGGTCCGTATCTCTGTTGTTCCAACCGGTAGGCTCATTTCTCCACCATACCCAAAAAGGAGAAGTCTGTCCTCTGGCTTGTGTTAAATCCGGACCGTAAATGCTTGACGAAGCCGGAAGAGCTCTTAAAAGAGGTTTCCTTCTCATATAAGCAAAGTGACCTGTTAAAGTATCGGTTAAAGCCTGCTGTATAGAGATATCAAACTGCTGTTTGTTGCCTGCCGACAGCCCCTCATATAAATATTTTAATGTAACAACATCAAACCAAAAACTTTTAGGAACGGATAACTTTGCGGCACCGCCGAAAGCGTCCGCCATGGAAGTCTTATCCTGTTTTATAACGTATCCCGAACCGTTCGTCCCTTCTCCTGCTGCTACAGTAGAGTCGAGATAATCATATTCGTCACCTATTCTGAACGGTCTGAATTTTCCGCCTACTTCTAAAGTACTGCCGCCTATATTGAAGTCCGTGCTGACTTCGGCGGTTCTCATTCTTTCACCCTCTTTACCATAGGGAATGACATGGTCAACATAAAACAAATTTAAATTGCTGCCGAACACATCATTATACTTCATATAGAAACCGTCTTTATAATCGGTCATTGTTTCGCCGTACATAAGTTGGAACTTTCCTGCTTTACCTTCCATATCCAACTGGTACCATTCCGGAACGGCTCTTCCAGTAATTCTCAATAAATTGTAAGGATCTGTTTCTGCCTGATATATACCGAACAAGTCGCCTTCGTACTGCCAATTATAATGAAACTGATTTCTGTTATAAGACAACTGAGCCCAATCGTTGTGAATTTCAGCCCTTGCAGTATTCCATGAAAATTGAGGAACAATCTGTCCGCTGTCGAACATTCTGTGAGGATGATTTACGGTTGCCCAATATCTGGATGCATAATCGGCAATAAATTCCAATCCGAACTGAGCGCTTGCCCAAGTAAAAGGTTTAAATGCTACATCAAGGAACATCGTCTGTCCCCAATGGTCTTTCCAATCCTGATTATCTAAGTTTATATCGGAACTGTTGTACCTAAAATAATTGTTGAGCATGTTCGGTGCCGTATACCAACCGTCATGACGCTGATTGAAAATTCCTTCAAACAGAAATTCGGCACGAACAGCAACATCATACAAATCTAAATTTTCTGCTCGTACAAAACCCCGTGTCTGCCTAAAATCATTTCTAAAATCGTTGGCAGAACTTGTTGCTAAAGCGACGACGGGCAACAACACCAATATTGATAAAGTGGTGATTATCTTTTTAGTGAACATATTAAAAATCATACCGACATATTATAGATATTAACAAAAATAAAGTCAAGCTATTTTATTCATTTCAAAACAAAATTTCACACTTTTTTCACAAGTTATATAGGTTGTGTAAAATTATTTGCTTTCATGATATTCCTGTTCGGTATTAACCTGCCAGATATTATCACAATGTTGTCAACGGCGGTAATCGCCGTAAGCATTGAATGGTCCATATTGTTGTATTTGTGCATACCGTTTCTGCCGACCAAGAAAAGATTTTCATATTTATTTACAAACCTTTTTATTACATCAAATTCTTTGTACGTTCCGAAATATCCCGGATATGCTTTCGGCACTTTTACAATACAGCCGTCAAGAACATCTTCTTCTTTTATTATTTTTATCCGCGCCAACTCTTTCTTGGCAAAATTTATAAATTCTTCGTCTTTCATATTCCACATTTCGTCATTTTCGTCACAGAAATATTCAAGCCCCAGCCAAACCGTATTCTCGTAATCTTTTACAAGGTACGGACTCCAGTTATTAAATACCTGTAACCTTCCGAGTTTTACTTCCCTTTCCTGAATATATATCCAGTCATCGGGAACTCTGTTCTTATAAGTTTTTAATTTCTTACAAGAAGCCCGACGGTAATAAAACTTCTGTAGCCCAACCCGTCCGAAACTCGTTTTACTTCAGCATCTTTTTTGTCAAATCCGTTTATTAAATCCTGTACGGGCATACTCGATAAAAAGTAATCGGCTTCGTATTTTATGCCTTTATCGTCGGTTACGGATTTTATTTTATTCCCGTCAGTTTCAAAAGAAACTATTTTCGTATTTATTTTTATTTCCCCGCCGAGTTCAACAATTTTTTTTGCAACAACATTCCAAAAGTGCCCCGGGCCGTATTTCGGATAATAAAATTTTTCTATTAAACTGGTTTCGGTATTTTTTTGTTTTAAATCTTGTTTGCTTCCTGCAATTTTCTTCAGTGCCTGCCGAAGAATTTTTACTATCGATAAGCCTTTTATTCTCTGCGTTCCCCAATCGGCAGGAATATCCTTCGGTGCCACACCCCAAACTTTCTGTGTATAATCTTTAAAAAAAGTTAAATATAATTCTTTGCCGAATCTGTTTATCATAAAATCTTCAAGATTGTTTTCTTTTCTTTTAAATATCAAACTGTAAGAATAACTTAAACCAATCTTCATTATTCTTATAAACCCTAAATTTTTAACGGTATTAAAAGATAACGATACCGGGTAATCAAAAAACGTTTTTAAAAAATATATTCTGGAAAGCCTGTTCCTTACAAGCATTACGTCATCAATTTTTGCCGGGTCTTTTTCTTCTGCCGATTTTGATAATTCTATTTCCCTGTCAAGCAAAATGTCGTCTTTGGACGGAACAGTCTGTATAGGCATTAAATCCGTCCACCATTTCATTACGGTATCGGACTTTGAAAAAAATCTGTGTCCGCCCATATCCATTCTGTTTTCTTTATAATTAAAAGTTTTTGATATTCCACCGATATCTTTTGTAGCTTCAAAAATTACGGGCTTTATATCCGTTTTCCTCAACAGCTCATAGGCCGCAGTTAATCCTGCAGGGCCTGCCCCGATTATTACCGCTTCCATAAAAAACTCCGTTTTTAGCTGAAAAGCCGAAATGTACTGCAATAAATAATAATATTATATATAATATTATATTTTTTTCAAGAAATTATTCTAATAAAAAATTAAAGTAATAATATTTATTATTGGATTTTTCTTATATAAATGATATAATAAAATAATGATTATTGTATTTGTAACGTTATCTGTCATACTTCTTGTTTTTTCAATAAAATACCCTTGGTGGCTGCCAAATAAAAAAGGTATTGTTGTGTTGATGTATCATCATATATATAACTATGACAGTACTTGCAATTTAGAGAAAGAATTTTATATTGAGCCGGAAACTTTTGAAAAACAAATTGATTTTCTGTTAAAACATAAATACACCCCGATAACACTGGAAGAATTGGAAAAATCGTATAAGGATAATTTTTTTAAGCTTCCGAAAAAACCTGTTCTTATTACTTTTGACGACGGTTGGCAGGATAACTATACAAACGCATATAAAATATTAAAAAAGAAAAATGTTAAAGCTAATATTTTTATCGCATACAATTACATCGGACAAAAGAATTGTTTAACTTGGGAACAAGTTATGGAAATGAAAAACAGCGGCTTAGTTTCTTTCGGTTCCCATACCGTAACGCACGCAAGTTTATCAAAATTAAATGAAACGGAAATCGTAAATGAACTTAAAGAATCTAAAAAATTTTTGGAAGAAAAGTTATCACAAGAAATAAATTGTTTTGCTTATCCGAAAGGGGCAGGTGCTGCCGACGAGAAAATAAGAAAGCTTGTTTTTGAAAGCGGTTATTTATTTGATTTTTCAACAAAAAGAGGAATTACATCTTTCAAATACAATAAAAAGAAAGCAATTAACAGGCTTTATATCAAGCAGGGAAAATCTCTGTTTAGTTTTTATCTAAATATTACAAAAGGCAAAGACAGCTTCTAAAAAAATTTTAGCCACTTTTTGTTTACGGTTAAATGTATAAATAAAAATTTTATTTTGTAATGTCGTTCGTCTTGCCTCATCTTGAATAACTCAATCCCTAAAAATTTATACACAATATAGTTTTCTCTTAATTTTTTGTAAATATTTTCGTTTTCCGTATTCCAAAAAGGTGTTAACTTTAAATATTTCCAAAAATGTTCAAAACTATCATTAGCTTTATAATAATTCCAAGGTTTTTCTTTCCCTACAAAATGAATAATTACGGTTTCTTTTTTTAATGCAGCGTGAAACGTGTTGTATTTTTCAGGCAAATATTTAGCTTTTTCATCAAAAAAAGCATTCAATACATCTTGGTCAGGAAACTCCAAAGGAGATTCTTTTTTTAAAAATTCAAACATCTTTTGCTGAATGCCGTCTTCTCTTAATTTTTTAAGATTCAGCAAAAGCATTCCGGAATTAAAATATCTTAAATCTTTTTTATTTAATTTAAGTTTTAAATATTGCTGCCAGTTGTATTGAGGATAAGTATCAACTTTTTTATTCTTTTTAATAAACTCTTTTATTATTTTACCTTCCACAACTCCGGCATAATAATTATCTATATCAATATTATAAAGTTCGCTGATGTCTTTTATTACCGTCATATCGGAATCTAAGTACAAAACTTTATCGTATTGTTTAAAAATATCCGGTATAAATAATCTGTAGTACATTTCGGAAGAAATGTAATCAATGCTTTTATTTGTATTTGCGTATTTTTCAATGGATTGTTTATCAATATATTCTTGTATATTTATAAACTCTATGGCGTTAAAAACCTGCTTTAATAACTTTTGATTATTCTCGTCAACCGAAGAATGCAGAATATAAAACTTATAATTTGAAAATTTAGAATTGTAAATTACGGATTTAATGAGTGCGGCTGTTTGGCGGCAATAAATGTTATTTATACATAAGATTATAGGAATAACTTCTGTATAAATGTTATTTGTCATTTTTTACGCCTCCGAGCATAAGCCCCGTAATCCAAAAACATTGTCCCGTAAAAAAAGGATACCTGAGCAAACTGTCAAAGTTTTCGGAAATCAGCACGGCAATCCATGCAAAGATTAGCATCAAATATTGACAATTCCCGGTATTTTTATATAGACAAAATAATCTTTTAAACATAACATATAATATTATCAAAAATAAGGCAAAACCCACAAAGCCGAAATCCAAAATTATCTGCAGATAAATATTATGAAAGTGAGGCAATTTGTGTATATTTCCGTCTTGTGTTGCAGACATCGCAGGATAAAAACCGAAAATTCTATGCTCTTTTAACAATAAATTCAACCCGTGTTTGTACATATCTATTCTGTGAACAAGTGAAGTATCTTTAGTTATACTCGTTTTATTTATTCTTTCATGCATAACAGGATTAAATTTATACACTGCTACAGCTAATATACTCAGTAAAACAAATAAAATTAAAATTTTAACGGCTTTTTTATTCTTAATAATATAAAACAATATCATCAAAATAAAAGTACAGAATACTGAAATATAATATGCTCTTGTACCTGAAAGCAATAATGCAAAAAAGTAAAACACGGCTCCGAATGCAAATATATATTTATATTTGTTGTTTTTCTCAAACAAAAATAATGTGGTTAAAATTAATATGATAAAGGCACATTTTCCGCCGAAAATGGTATGCCCGCAAATAACGCCTAATCTTTCATCCACAATAAATGTAAGATAAGATATCCTGTCCGGAATAATATTAAAATAAGCTAAAAATCCCAAAAATACGGTGAAAGAAAAAACTATCAAATACAGGTTTAACAATTTTCTTTTTTGAGTTTCATCAACAACGGCATAGCCTAACAGAAAAGGGAACAACCACCCGAAAAAATATCTCTGCATCTCTTCAAACCCGGAGACAACATCTTTGGAAAAAACGGATAAAATAAGTCCGTAAAATAAAAAAACCAATAAGGATAAAATAATCTTATCCTTTTTCCAAACATTAAAATATTTAATTGCAAATATTATCGATACCAAAGACAAAACTTTCCAGCCGTCTTGTCCGAAAGGAAATATTATTGCAAAAAGACAATTAAAAAAATATTCCATAAAGTTTGTTTTTCTTGTTTTTAAAAATTCTTCAGTATTCTAAAAAAATAAAAACTTTTAACTCCCAATAAATTTATAACAAATAAATAAAAATTCAATTTACACTTTTTCATAAAATCTTTTTCTAAAATATCTTTTTTCAAATATTTTATATGTTCCGTAATTTCGGGAAGAATTATTTTTTCACTTTCATGAGACATTTTTTTACCGATTCTTTTAATAAAATCTTTAAAAACAAAATTGCACATTATATTATTTTTTAATAAATTTCTCTCTTTTAAGCTCTTTGTTAAAACTATAAAAGATCTTAACCCGTTTATTACCATTCTATCTCTATCTATAGAAATACTTTTTACCTGTTTTCTGTAAAAATACAATTCTTCGTCAATAAAAGAAATATTATTTTTCGAATACATTGCAAACAATATATTATGAACATAATCGCATTGAGCAAAAATATTTTCAAAAAACAAAACATTGTTATTTCTTATTGCGTCCAGTCTGTACATTTTCATACAGGAACTTCTTGCATTTTCAACCAAATAAAGCAGATTTTTTAATATAAAATTTTTATCGGAAGATAAATTTATTTTTTTTGCCAGTTCCGGAAGTTTTTTTTCACTTTTTGGTCTGTGATAAGTATTTTCTAAATCGTAATATAATTTATGTTTACAATAGACCACATCATAATTATTTTCATCTATACGTTTATATAATTTTTCCAAATAATCCAACGAAACAAAGTCGTCAGAATCTATAAAAGTAATGTAAGTACCTGTTGCATTTTTTATACCGACATTTTTTACGTTTGAAAGGCCCGCATTTTTCTGAGAAATTATTTTGATTCTGTTATCTTTTTTTGCGTATTCTTCAAGAACTTTTAAAGAGTTATCGGTTGAATCGTCATTGATACAAATACATTCAAAATCTTTAAATGTTTGGTTTATTATACTGTCCAAACATTGAGGCAAATATTTTTCCGTATTATATACCGGAACTACTACTGATACCTTTGGCATTTTATCTCCACAATTCTTTTAATGAATTTATTATCTCGGAAGTTTCTATTGAATTGATACCTTTCCCTTTTGAAATCAACTGTATTGCGTTTTTATAGTTCGGCGCCCAAACCTGAGCAATTTTTTCTTCCCCAAAATCGTTGTTATAAATAGCAACTAAATTTTTGTTAAATGCGTTTGCAGCATGAATTATTGACGTATTTATTGTCAAAACAATATCGGAATATTTTACAAGTGCAAGCACTTTCAAAAAATTATCTTTCTGCGGAATAATTATATTTTTGTCATCTATATCATATTCCGAATTTAAAATTATTTTGAAATTTTCTTTATATAATATTTCTAAAATTTCTTTTGTCTTTTCTAAAGATAATGTTCTGTATCTTGATGCGGAATGTGTATTAAAAAAGATTATTTTTGTGTTTTTATTTTCTTCTTTTATTTTTTTGCCGTATTCTTCGGATTGTTTATCTAAAAAAATATCATAATTCGTATTCGGGTTATCTATCCCTAAATTATTTAAAATTGAAGTATAAATTTTTGAAATGTGTTGTGTGTTATAATCTATATTTATTGATATGTCGTAAACATTATAATTATCTTTACATATTCCAAGTAAAAACTTAGAGTTTATTATTCTCAATTTTAAAAGATACTGCGGCTTTGGTCTGAAAAACAGAAAATCTATTGTTAAACCTATTTTTAGTTTTCTTAATTCCCTATAAACAAAGATATCTTTCCAAAAATTATTATGACTTACAAAAATTTTATCAATATACGGATTGTTTTGCAGTATTATTTTGTTTGATTTACCGCAAAGAACAAATATTTTAATATGAGGATATTTCTTTTTTATTTCTCTAAATAAAATAGTTGATATTATCATATCTCCTATTTTGTTATCGTCTCTCAATACCAAAACAGAATCTATTTTATTCATATCAAAAGATATGTTAGATTTTTCTTTCTTATCAAGAAATTTTTTAGCTAATGTTTTTCTAAAATTTTTTAACATTTTATTGTTTCATTATATAGCACAGTGTATAGTAAGGAGGCATATTGTTATGAGGCTGAGAACCGCCTACTGAATTTGTTTCTCCTGTCCAGCTTCTGGAGGCCTGAAAATTTAATAACCAATTTCCTGTATGTCCAGTACCACCGGCTTCATACGCTGTTCCGGACATATAAAAAGCTCCTTCTACACCTGTTAACATATCTTGTTCAACACATGCCGGAAATTTTCCTGTAATTTCCATAGTTCCTTTGTTATGACTATGGCTTGGCATCTCATCGACAGTTAAAGTATGCGTAGCTTCTCCGCCGCTATCGCCCGCATTGTAGGTCGTTCCGTCATATCCCAATACAAATCTTCCTCTTAAATCAGGTGTCCCGTTTGTTCCGTCACATAATACCCACCCGTCAGGTATCGCATTTGCCGCTCCCGACCATATTATTATCCCGCCTTTGGGTACCATATAATATTCAGCCGTCCCTTTTACTTCCTTTACTCCGCTGCTGTTTACTATCAGTTTCTTGTCGCTACCTACCGTTATTGAATATTCCCCTGTCGCCGTTACGCTCCCGCTTTCGCTCGTTGCACTGTGTAAACTGTAAGGAACTGCCGTCAGCTTCTCTCTCGGGCTTAATACCTTACTGTTTACTTCCAACTCTATATAATAGTCTTTCTCCCGCCAGTCTATATTCGGACTTAATACTACACTGAATATTCCGTTTGATATATTTACGCTTTGTGTTCCCGACTGCCACTTCTGTGTTCCATCGGTTAAAGCATCATATATTCTGAATTTTATATTCCTTGTTCCGTTTACTTCTTCCCTGTATTCCTTTATCTTTCCATTATATCGTATCTCGTTTGGCACTGCCGCAATAACATATCCGTTTAAAAACAAAAATATACTAAACAAAATTAAAAGTTTTTTCATAGCATTTCCTTTTAAAAATTCTCGTCTTGCCGTTTTATCGTTAATTATAAATTATAAATTGCCGTCTTCTGTCGTTATCATATGCATCCCGTAAACATTAATCACAGTCGTATTTCCTATCCTGCTTCGCTGTTCTCTCGTCTGTCCTTCGTAGTGTACGTGTCCGTGAAACCACATCTCAGGCTTAAACTTATCACAAAATTTTCTAAAACATTTAAACCCCTGATGACACAAATCTTCTTTATCGTGTACTCCTATCATAGGAGCATGCGAAATAACAATAATTTTTTTCTTTTTCCGTCTTAAAAAGAAATCTTTTATCTGTTGAATTCTGATTTTTTCGGAAACTATTTTGACAATTCTTGCCATTTCTTTTTCGGTATATTGATGTTCTCCGCGGTTATAGCGCATACAACCCTCAAAACCTGCCAAAATATAATCGCCGAAAATTTCCATTCTGGAATGTAAGTTTATCCCGCCGAAACAGAAATGTTTTTCGTTGTTGTAAACTTTATCTACAATCTTATCTAAATAATCCTGATTTAAATCCTTTTCGGTGTTTCCTGTTGCGTGGTTACCCTCGACGAAAAAGAACGGTTTACGAATACTGTCAACCAAAAACTCCAAATAACTTCTTGATAAATCTCCGCAGGATACAATAAAATCTATATTCTTAACAACATCAGGATTATTGACAACAAAATCCTGAAAGTTCGTATCTTCTTTATCCGATACTGCAAGAATTTTCATAGTGCATCCTTACAAACAAGAATTATTTTCTGACGAGATT